>CAZNXI010000022.1:0-28450 GCA_964577005.1 uncultured Rheinheimera sp. | reverse complement strand
ATCGCCTCAGCACCTTGCAGTAATTCAGCAAAGGCGGCATTGCCGATCATTAAAGCAACGGGCAGGCCAATAGCAGACCACAGCGAATAGCGACCACCAACCCAATCCCACATTGGCAGAATGTGTTGTTCAATAATGCCAAATTCGGCGGCCGCAATAATATTAGAAGAGGTGGCCCAAAAATGCAGGGCTATCGCCTCGCGAGTTGCGCCTGCGTCTTTAAACCATTGGCGCAGCGCTAGTGCATTTTGTTTAGTTTCTTCAGTACCAAAAGATTTTGAAGCCACGACAACTAGTGTTGTGGCAGGATTAAGGTGTTTGATGATATCGCTGACAACCGCACCATCAATATTACCGGCAAAGTGTAATTTAACTGGGCTGCAATGATAGGGCGTTAACGCTTCTACAGCCATTTGTGGCCCTAACAGCGAGCCGCCAATGCCAACCCAAATAAGATCAGTAATAGCTTCACCCTGATAGCCTAAATAGGTTTTAGCATGTAATTGTTCGATAAGCGCTGCCATTTTTTGACGACATTCAGTAATCGCCGCGCCAATATCTTGCCCATCTAGTTTGAGTTCAGCAAAATGTTGTTGTCTTAAACGACTATGCCATACCGCGCGCTGCTCAGTATTGTTGATGGCTGCGCCTGCTTGCATCTGCTGGCAAAGTTGTTTGATCGGGCTTTGGGCAGCAAGTTGCTGCAAAGTTTGCCAGCTTTGAGCGTCAATTAGGTTTTTCGAATAATCTAGATAAATACCGCAAGCCGACGCGCTAAAACGTGCTGCGCGACCTGGTTCATCTGCAAATAACTGACGTAAAGGTTGTTGCTGCGCAGCAAGTGGCTGTAATAAAGCCGATAAAGTGACCGACATAACATCTTCTCCCAATATAATTACAGCTGTGCCCGAATCACATCTTCCAGCTTACGTTGGTCGATGGCAAACTTACGAATACCTTCGGCTAACTTTTCAGTGGCCATCGCATCTTCATTCAACGCCCAGCGGAATTCTTGTTCCGTTAATGCAATAGGCTTAGCGTTGCTAACACCGGTATCTTGTAATTTAACTTCAAGCTGGCCAGTTTGTTGGCTCAATTCATCCAATAGGGCTGGGCTGATCGTAAGCCGATCACAACCGGCCAACGCGAGCACTTCACCAATATTGCGGAAACTGGCACCCATCACCACAGTCGAGTAGCCATGGGCTTTAAAGAAGTGGTAAATTTCACGAACCGATAACACGCCAGGATCGGTTTCGGCGGTATAGTCTTGTTTGGTATTGGCTTTGTACCAATCAAGGATCCGGCCAACAAAGGGAGAGATCAAATACACACCAGCTTCGGCGCACGCTCGGGCTTGTGCCATATGGAATAGCAGAGTGAGGTTGCATTGAATACCTTCTTGCTCTAAAACGCGAGCAGCTTGGATACCTTCCCAAGTAGAGGCAATTTTAATCAAGGTCCGTTCGGTTGAAATACCATTTTCCTGGTATAAGTGCACCAGCTGACGCGCTTTTTCAAGCGTCGCATTCGTATCAAAAGATAAGCGTGCATCCACTTCGGTTGATACACGGCCAGGCACCAGTTTGCTAATCGCAGTACCAATATCTACTGCAAATTTATCACTAGCTAATGCAAGTTGCTTGGCACTATCTTGAGTTTGCGCTTTTGCATAGGCTGCTGCCTGCGCCAGCAATGGCTTGGCAAAGTCCAGTTGACTGGCATTCAGTAAAAGCGATGGATTTGTTGTGGCATCGACGGGGCGAAATTGTTCGATAGCGCCCAGATCACCACTGTCTACTACGACGGTAGTGACGGCTTTTAATTGACTTAATAAATCACTCATGTTGTTCACTTACCACTTATTGGCTGATATTGGCTTGATTATACGGCTAAATGGCTAGATGTGTAGTAAAAGATGTAATAAAAGAACAACATTTCGTCATTTAACCACCTTGTCCACGCTTGGTTAATCTTGGCTGCTAAGCGGGTAAAAGCAGTATGCCCAATCAGGGCTAAGGAAAGATGACAATTAGGCTGCCGAAATACAGATTCCTTTTGCAATCGGGATAGTAAACAGCATAATGGGGTTAAGTGTTGTCTGCAAGGGTTGCCGCCGCGATATCGGCTTATCACTGCGCGTTATAGCCCAAGACAACTGATTTTTACTTATTTTTGCACGTTTTAGGAGCTGCTTTATGTTAATGGTTGTATCGCCGGCCAAAGATCTCGATTTAACGCCACTGCCGACAAAATTAGCTTACACGCAGCCTGATTTACTTGTTGAAGCGACCGAGCTTGCGGCGGTGTGTAAGCAACTCACGCCTGCCGATCTCGCCTCACTTATGCATATCAGTGATAAGCTTGCGGGGTTAAATGCAGCGCGTTTTACCGAATGGCAACCGCCTTTTACCGAAGAAAATGCCAAAGCAGCCCTCTTTATGTTTAATGGTGATGTGTATCAGGGGCTGGATGCCGCAAGTTTGAGTTTGGCGGATTTAACCTATGCGCAACAGCATTTAAGAATTCTTAGTGGTCTGTACGGTGTGTTGCGACCACTAGACTTGATGCAAGCCTACCGGTTAGAAATGGGCACCAAGCTGAGCAACCCTCGAGGTAGTGATCTCTATAGGTTTTGGCAGCGCAGTATCGCTGAAAATTTACAGCAGCAGATTACTGCTCTAGGTAGTGATGTGCTGCTGAATTTAGCGTCGCAAGAATACTTTAAAGCGGTAGATAAAAAGCAGCTTAATGCCAGAGTGATAACCCCAGAATTTAAAGATTTTAAAAACGGTCAATATAAAATTATTAGTTTTTATGCCAAGAAGGCGCGCGGTTTGATGGCGCGTTATGTTATTCAGCAACGTTTAACCTGTGCAGATCAGATCAGCGCGTTTAATTTGGCTGGATATTACTACAGTGCCGAACATTCTACTGCGGATAAACCCGTTTTTCTCAGAGAGGCAAACTGAGATTACTTTTTTGCCGGTATTTTTGGTAAAATACCGGCTTGTTCTTACTTGAGTCTTCGTTATGAAATTTCCTGGCCTGCGCAAAATTAAGCATTACTTCCCCGTTTCTCAGCCTAAACCTCAGCTGCCCAGCTTTGAAGTGCGTCCAGAACTGGATACCTATATCGTGGGTTTAGATCAAACGATTGTGGATGTTGTTGCCAGCGTGAGTGATGATTTTTTAGCGAAACATAGTATTCCCAAAGGCTTATCAAATTTGGTTGAGCATGAAAAAGCCAATCGAATTTATCATGAACTGGTGGTCGGTCAGGCCATTTCTGACCATTTTGCCGGTGGTACTATCGGTAACACCATTCATAACTATTCGGTGCTGGCCGATGATAAATCGGTGTTATTAGGGGTTATGTCAGCCAATATTGCGTTGGGATCACCTGCTTATCACTACGTTTGCCATACCAGCTCTAAAGTCGATATGAATCGTCTGCAAGGCGTAGCCGGTGATATAGGTCGGGGCATCACCATGATTACGCCGGATGGTGAGCGCACCTTTGTTATTGATCCGAGCGATATGGATCAGTTATCGGCAGACTATATCCCAACTGAAATCATTGCTTCTGCTGCTGCCTTTGTGGTGAGTGCTTACCCACTTCGAGCAACTGGTCAGCCCATTCAGCAAGCTATGCTAAAAGCGTTGGCCGATGCTAGTGCGCAGCAAGTGCCCGTCGTAATGAGTTTAGGTACTCGGCACTTAGTGGAAGAGAATCGTGAGCAGATTCTGCAAACCGTGAGTCAATATGTCAACGTTCTGGCAATGAATGAGCTAGAAGCAGAAGCGCTAACCGGTTTTGCCGATCCGTTATTGGCTGCTGAGGCTGCCTTAGAATTGACGGATATGGTATTGATCACCGCAGGGGCGGATGGCTTGTATCTTTGTGGTTATACAGATGAGCAAATAAAACGGGAAAGTTCGAATCCGATAAAGTCAGCGAGTCTGGCAGATTTTAATCGCTTTGAATTCAGCCGCCCAATGCTACGCAAAGATTGTCAGCAACCGCTAAAAGTGTATTCACATATTGATCCGTATTTAGGCGGCCCAGAGCGCATTAAAAATACCAATGGCGCAGGTGATGGTGCACTGGCAGCTATTTTGCATGATATGGCCGCTAATCACTATCATAAGCAAGTACAGCCGTTGTCGAGTAAACACGAACAACCCTATTTAGCTTATTCCTCATTCGCGCAGTTGTGTAAATATGCTAACCGCGTCAGTTATGAGATTTTGGTACAAAACGCGCCGCGTTTATCCAAAGGCCTGCCTGAGCGTGAAGATAGCTTAGAAGAAGCCTATTGGGAGCGGTAAGTATTTTTATCACTTTGCTTTGTATTCTGGTGCGTCGTGATTAGTATTACCGCTGAGGTGCAACTCTCTGCTGATGAGCTTAGCTGGCAGTTTATCCGGGCTTCAGGTCCGGGTGGCCAGCATGTAAATAAAGTGTCTACTGCGGTCTTACTGCAGTTTGATATTGCCTTATCAAGCTTGCCGGATCTGTATAAAAGCCGCTTAGCGAGCTTGGCTGATCATAGAATTACCGCCAGTGGTAAAATTATCATCAAATGCCAGCAAACACGCAGCCAAGAGCAAAATCGAGAATTGGCCTTGGCGCAATTTATTGCGTTGTTGCAAAGCGTTACTAAAACGCCCAAAAAGCGTTTAGCTACTAAGCCGAGCTACAGTAGCCAACTAAAGCGTTTACAGAGTAAAAAGCAGCAAAGCGAGACGAAATCGTTGCGGCGACAAAAGCGTTTCGATTAAGGCCGAGCCAGTAACCCTAGTTGGACTTAAGTTGATAGGCGCGGAAACTACGGCCTTTCATTTTGCTATTGTTTAACTGGAGCAGCGCCGTTTTAAAGGCCGAACGCTGCACTGCAACATAAGCGCGTGATTCTAGAAGATGGATTTTGCCGATCTCCGCAAAAGCGACTTGGTTGTCTCGGGTTAGGGCACCCACAATATCTGCTGGGCGAAGTTTTTGTTTTTTACCGCCATCAATTTCAATGGTGACCATAGCGGGTAAAGGTGCTTTGCTGGTCTGTGGGTGTGGTAAAGGTAAAGGCGTAATGTTATGGCCAAAAACATCTTCCAATAAACCTAACTTATAGCCATCTTGATCGTTATAAAGAGTACAAGCCATGCCTTGCTCTCCCGCCCGACCGGTTCGACCAATCCGGTGAACATGTGTCTCGCTATCATGGGCTAATTCATAATTGATCACCAGATCAAGCTTGGCAATATCCAGACCTCGGGCGGCAACATCGGTCGCAACTAGCACTTGTAAACTACCATTCGCAAATTGCAATAATTGCAACTCTCGGTCTCGCTGCTCTAAATCGCCATGCAGTGCCGCAACACTAAACCCCGCTTGTTTTAAGTGCTCTGCTAAAACTTGAACTTCTTTACGTGTATTGGCAAACACGACACAGCTGGTCGGCATTTTCGCAAAAAGTAAGCTTAATGTTGCGCTAACGCGGGTCTGATTATCTGCCAGCGCGTAGAATTCCTGTTGAATAAGGGAGCTAGTAGGTGTGCTCTCGATAATGACTTGCTCCGGTGCGTTTAGTAGTGCATCCGCTAATTTTTTTACCGCAGGGGCAAACGTCGCACTAAACAACAATTGTTGGCGCTTTGCGGGTGTGGCAGCGATAATTTGCTGCATGGCATCGGCAAAACCCATTTCCAGCATACGATCTGCCTCATCGAGCACCAATAGGCTTAATTCATCTAATGATAAGTGTTGTCGCTCTATATGATCTAGAACCCGCCCTGGAGTTCCTACAATAATGTGCGCACCATGCTCTAATGACAGGGTTTGTCCTTTTGTCGGCACGCCACCACAGAGTGTTAGCACCTTGATGTTATGAATACCACGCGCCAAGGTACGGATTTCTGTAGCAACTTGTTCTGCTAATTCTCGGGTAGGGCATAGAACTAGGCTTTGTACTCGAAAGCGTTTTACATCAAGTTTACTGAGCATACCCAGTGCGAAAGCTGCCGTTTTACCTGAACCTGTTGCCGCCTGGGCTAATAAGTCTTTGCCGGCCAGAATGACCGGTAAGCTTAGTGCTTGAACTGGGGTGGGATGATCAAAACCTAAGCGCGCTAAATTTTCAAGTAAAGCGGGTGCTAAAGCAAAAGCGCTAAAATGAGTTGGGTATGTCAAAACAAGTTCCTGCAACAGGCGCAAACCCGATGTTTACGCAAACTTGCATCATTATACACTCAATCAGCTGGCGGCGGCAGTTTTCGGTTTAGGATGTTGGGTAGGCAGCTTACTTTGCCGACTTAAAACTCACTTGATGAAGCGTAGTAGGTGTTTCTTCGGTTTCAGTCAGTAATAAATTCTGCTGCTGTGTAGGAGCAGGCAAGGTTTCACCGACAAAACAGCCTCCGCGTTCAATACAAAGATTATCGGTTTGCATAATACCCTGTGCTTTACCTGCTGTCAGAATTTCGATACTTTGGGCAACAATTCTACCTTCAAATAAGCCATTGATAATGACTTTGTTAGCAGATATTTCGCCTTTCATTTGGCCTGAACTACTAATGATAACTGTCGTTTGACAATCCACATCGCCAGTTAGCTCACCGTCAATCTGTAAGTCACTACTTACTCGGCAATTTCCGAAGACTGCGCATCCTTCAGCGATGACAGTTGTAATTGTGTGCTTGCTTTGGTTTGTAGCATGGTTACTAAAGAATCCCATTTAATGCTCCTTTCCTTTTCGAACAAGAGATCGAAATTACCGGAGTTCCATTCCATAAAATGTTGTGGATTGAGTGACCGGTCAAGAAAATGAATCTCGTAGTGTAAATGTGGTGCAGTTGAACTGCCGGTATTACCCGCGGTTGCAATTTTTTGTCCTTTGTGGACAAAGCTACCGTTAGCAACATTGAAATCGTCTAAATGTGCATATAGGCTAGAAAAACCAAAGGCATGGCGGATTTTCAGCAAATTTCCATAGCCGGTATTGCTACGCCTTACAACTTCTACTACGCCATCGGCAGGGGCAAAAATTGGTGTGCCTTTGGGTGCAGTAAGGTCAATACCATTATGATGTTTACGTTTCCCAAGAATGGGATGATTACGCACACCATAGCGTGATGAGCGTTTATTGAAATCTAAAGGAGAACCATTGGGTACCAACTGTAACATCGCCATGCGGGCGCTAGAGGTCACAGTGGCGATGTCTAAGCGATCTTCAAAATCTTGATATTGAGCATTTTCTAATCCTAAACTTAGCTCAATCTCTCCTAAGCGTTGCGTGACTAAAGTCATTTCATCTTGTTTAAGGGTAAGTTCTTGCTGCAACGTTTCTCTGGCAGACTCTAACTTAGCCAGCTCAGTTTGTAAGGTGAGCGTTTGCTCACTTAATAAGTGTTGCTTTGCTTGGGCTTGTTCTACCGTATACACCAAGTAATTAATCACCGCTGCGGTAATCAGCACAGAAAATAATACCAACCACAACCCAATCACAGCATTGCGTTTGAATAGCTTGCTGATATTGAAGTGCCGGGTGCCATTGACACTAGAAATTGAAATGGTAATACGATCTTTCATTAGCAAAAGCAGTTTACTTTGTTAAGGTAAAAATTAATGAACCAAAATAGGGGGCTTTGCTTGGGCTGTCAAGCAGTTCATTTGCTATTTAGCGAAAGTGGTTAGACAAGATGTTTTTAATTCACGAAGAAAGACCTGCCATTAGTATCATAACACTGCAGCTAACTTGCTGCAGTGTGGTACAGCATAATTGTGAGTCTAGTGACCTGCATGGCCATCCAAGCCATGCACATGGCCATGATCTAATTCTTCGGTGGTGGCCTCACGTACCAGCACGATCTCTACCTCAAAGCAAAGCTCAATGCCGGCTAATGGATGATTACCATCCACAACCACTTCTTCATCCGTTACGTCAATAATAATCACCGGTTGCTCTCGACCGTCAGGTCCTGAAGCCCGAAAACGCATGCCAACAGCAACGTCCATACCTTCAAACATTGATTTAGGTACAGCTTGCACTAACTGGTCATGGCGCTCTCCATAAGCCTGCGCAGCGGGGATTTGGCTGGAAAACTTATCACCCGCATTTTTCCCTAGCAACGCTTGTTCTAAACCGGGAATAAGTGCACCGTGGCCAAACAGGAATACCAAAGGCTCACCACCAGAAGAAGAATCAAGTTGGTTACCTTCAGTATCGGTAACGGTGTAGTGGATGGCGACGACTTTGTCTTGAGAAATGGTCATGCAAACCTCTTAATTAAGGGAGTAAGGTAGCGGCAGCTGCTGCAACAATATCGACTGCTCAGATTTCAACCGCAAGGTGTCTGCCGGCGTTATGTCATTAGGCAATAGGGCCAATAACCAGAGCTGGTTATTAATATTGACCGCATTGATGACCTGGCCAATCCGGCGCCAGTTATCTTCAAGCTGAAGTTCAATGTCCGAGCCTGCGACAGGAAGCTCGTTGGTATCCGCTTGCAGGATATAAGTCGCTCTTTTATTGCCACCGCGATACTTTAATCTGGCGACAGTTTCTTGTCCAACATAGCAGCCTTTGGTAAAGCTTATCGCATTGACTGCTTGTAAGTTAAGCATTTGCGGCACAACTTCGCCAATCAATGGCTGTTCGAGATACGCTAGCCCATGCAGGATATGTGCTTTAAGCCATAAAGAGGATGCCGCAAAGGGCAGATCTGTTTGCATAAGTTGTTGAGCTTGCGCGTGCGGCATGACTAATAAATAATGGTCTGTAGCCAATTTTAATAAGGTCGCGTCATCACATCTACTCAGCATACCGTCTGTCGCCGGCAAGGTAAAACCTAGCTGGTTTACTAATTTGTCAACATCCGGACCACCTAAACCGAATACCGCGAAACGCCCTTCTGAGGTATCAAAGCTTACTTTGGAAAAGACACCAAACTTTTTCCATTGTACCGTTGATATGCTTAGTTCATCACGGAAAGCGATAATATGTAAAGTATCGGCTGCAGAGAACAGCTGGAATATTGACCACATCTTTCCTTTGGCATCACAGTGTGCACCCCGTAAGAAGTTATCAGCAGTTAGCTGGTTTAGATCACAGGTGGATTGGCCTTGTAAATATTTATGGCTATCTGGGCCAGTGATACTGAGTATTTGAAAAGCCGGTAAGGGCGCAATAAAAGCGCCTTGAACCTGAGTTGATAAATGCGCGTATTGTTCGATGGTAAGCCAGGATGTTTGCATAACGATGTTTGTCTTGTCACCAGTAATAGCTAATTAGATTGGGGCTGAGCAGAAAAGCTCAACCCCTATCAGAAATTTTTGTTAGTATTAACCCAAATTGAACGTTAAGGAATTTGAATGTCTGCATTAATGAGTAAAGCCAAGCTGCGCTGGGCCTGTCGGCGTGGAATGTTGGAGTTAGACGTATTACTCGCGCCTTTCGTAGAGGAAGGGTACGACGGGCTAAATGAGCAACAGAAAAGGGATTTTGAGCGTTTATTAGCCTCTGATGATCCCGATCTCTTTGCTTGGTTTATGGGACATGCGCGTTCTGGCGATGAGGCAATTCAGGCGTTGATTGAACTTATAGTGAATCGTGTCCGAGTGTAGTATTTTTATAAGAAAATCGCGTTATCGGCAATATGCTCTTCTGCTGGCAGGGTGTTATCTTGGTATGTTATTTGTGTTATTACCCCTTGCTGGTCTGAGTTATTTGTTTGCCGGATTAGTGTTGATAGCGTGGTTTTATTTATTATTTCGCGCATGGCCGCAGCCTGTTACGCCCGTTATTCTGTACCTAGACGCTGAAGGCTTGCTGCATTGGCAGCCCGCCTTATTTGCGGACGGACAGTTAAGTGATGGTAGCTTTATAACGGCACTCTGTTTACGAATCGAATGGTTAGATTGGCAAGGAAAACGTCATAGATTTTGGTTGTTCAAAGACCAAGTTTCTGAGCAAGATTACCGGGCTGTTGCCCGGCAACTGCAGTTAAAACGCTGGCGTTAGTCTTTAGTCTCTGCGTCTAAAACAGCCTGCTTCAGCTTATTATTGGTTTTGCTGCGGCAAAAGAATACTTGGCTGGCTATCCGTAAGTTGTTCCGGATAGTCTAAGTTATAATGTAAACCACGACTTTCCTTACGTTGCATGGCGCAACGGATAATCAGCTCAGCAACTTGCACTAAATTGCGAAGCTCGAGTAGATTATGACTGATCCGAAAATGACTGTAGTAATCTTGAATCTCCTGCTTTAATAATTCTACCCTGTGCAAAGCACGTTCTAGCCGTTTATTGGTTCTGACGATGCCAACATAGTCCCACATAAAGAGTCGAAGCTCATGCCAATTGTGCGTAATCACGACTTCTTCATCAGAATTACTCACTCTGCTGTCATCCCAAGGCGGTAAGGTTAAAACGGGTTGCGCTTGACCGAGCTGAGATAAAATATGCCTTGCTGCAGCCTGAGCAAACACCACACACTCGAGCAGAGAGTTTGACGCCATCCGATTCGCACCATGCAAGCCGGTATAAGCGACTTCGCCAATGGCATACAGGTTATCTAGGTCAGTTTGGCCGTTTAAATTCGTCATCACGCCGCCGCAGGTGTAGTGTGCGGCGGGCACTACCGGGATAGGTTCTTTGGTAATATCGATGCCGACACTTAAGCACTTAGCATAAATTGTTGGGAAGTGCTCAATAATAAAATCTTTCGGTTGATGACTAATATCGAGCAACACAGAATGCGCACCTAAACGTTTCATTTCAAAGTCAATCGCTCTTGCCACGATATCACGTGGCGCCAGTTCTGCTCTTTCATCAAAATCAGGCATAAAACGGCTACCATCAGGCCTTTTTAAGTAAGCACCCTCACCACGCATGGCTTCGGTGATCAAAAAATTCGGTGCTGCGGGATGGTACAAACTGGTTGGATGAAATTGGTTAAATTCCATGTTGGCTACTCGGCAACCTGCCCGCCATGCCATCGCGATACCGTCGCCACTGGCAACATCGGGGTTGCTGGTGTAAAGATACACTTTACTGGCACCGCCGGTAGCTAATGCGACTGCTTTTGCTTGAATAGTTTCAACTTTCGCGGCGTTTTTATTCCAAACATAGGCACCGTAACAGCGCTTAACATCTAAACCGAGTTTTTTCCCCGTTAACAGATCAATGGCGTTATAGTTTTCTAGAAGTTGAATATTAGGATGGTTTTTGACTTGATCGACCAGCGTGATTTGAACTGCGCGACCTGTCGCATCAGCAGCATGCAAAATGCGTCTATGACTATGACCGCCTTCGCGGGTCAAGTGATATTTCATGCTGCCATCAGTATCCTGATATTGATCGAAAGGAACACCTTGGGCAATTAACCATTCCATTGCGGACTTAGCATGTTCCGCTGTAAATTGCACGGCGGTTTCGTCACACAGCCCTGCTCCAGCAATCAGGGTGTCATTGACGTGTGATGCAATGCTATCATTTTCGTCAAAAACTGCTGCAATACCGCCTTGAGCGTAAAGGGTGGAGCCTTCACGAAGCGGTCCTTTACTTAACACAATGACTTTAGCGTTATCGGCTAATTGTAAAGCCAAAGATAAACCTGCAGCACCGCTGCCAATAATTAATACATCACAAAGATATTCTTTTGCTTGTGTCATAGGATACACTTAACTCTATTAATAGCCTCAGCTTAGATTTTACTGCTTTGGCAGCTATGCGACGTTTGGGTTCGACTTATTCTAGCGTTTTTGTAAAAATAATCAGAACTATTTATTCAGCTTACAGTCATACTGAATACGCTTGACTGGCGCCATTCGTTTACAACACCTTAAAAGTATTACAGGGGCAGGCTCAAAGAATGAGCGAGCAAGAATTAGATTGGCAGATTGTCCAGCGGGTACAACAAGGCGATAAAGCTGCGTTCAATATACTGGTTAAAAAATATCAGCATCGGATTGCGAACTTAATTTCGCGTTATGTCTCTAATCATGGAGACGTTGCGGATGTTGCTCAAGAAGCCTTTATTAAAGCTTATCGGGCCATACCAGGTTTTCGTGGAGAAAGTGCGTTTTATACTTGGCTGTATCGGATAGCCGTGAACAGCGCTAAAAATTACTTAGTGGCTAATGGTCGGAAACCACCATCAAGTGATGTAGATGCGGAAGATGCAGAATATTTTGAGGGTAGCGATGCGCTTAAAGAGCAGGATTCGCCTGAGCGTTTGTTATTGTCAGAAGAGATTCGGCATGTTGTGTTTAGTACGATAGAAAAACTTCCAGACGAGTTACGCACGGCGATTACCTTGCGTGAATTAGAAGGTTTAAGTTACGAAGAGATTGCAGAAGTCATGGAGTGTCCCATAGGTACAGTACGCAGTCGTATCTTCCGGGCGCGAGAGGCCATAGATGAGCAGTTGAAGCCTCTGGTAGGGTAAACCCTGAACCGAACGAGATTAGTTGACAGGAAACTTTATGTTGTCAGAAAAGTATGAATGGCTATCCCAAGCCGCAGATAATCAGCAAGTTACGCCAGAGCAACTCTCCGTTTTGCTACAGCAGTCTGAATTGCAAAGTAAGCTCGAGCGCTATCAGCTAGCGGGAGCTGTGCTACGTAACGAAGAAGTAAGTTTTCTGCCTACTGACTTTAGTGATAACTTCGCTACTGTTTTAGCCGATGAACCGGTATATCAGCTGCAACAGCAAGCAGGCATTCTGCAGAAAATTAAAACCTCCTTACGTGAGGCCGCGAATGCGGAGTGGTTTAAACCTGCAGCACATGGTGCCATTGCAGCGAGCGTTGCTTTAGTCGCTGTACTGGGTGTGCAGCATTACCAGCAACCGTTCGAGCAAGAGTTAGCCATGCCTGCGCCTATTTTTCAAACCAGAGCGGTAGATGGTTTTGCTATACCTGTTAGCTTAAGTCAGACCTCGGTAGAGAGTCGTTTCGAAGCGCAAGAGCAGCAAGCCATTCTAGAACAGCAGCGTCGTTTACAAGTTTTACTGCAGGCTCACCGCCAGCAAGTTCGAGTAAGTGAGGCGCAGTCTGCTACTCCTCCAGAGCAGGAACAGCACGAGCACTAATGATGAAAATGTTGTTTGGCGTTTTTTTTGTGGTAGCGCTAAGTGCTTTTCAGTCAGCCTTTGCTGATGAAGCCGGTTGGGCGTTATTTGATAAAGTACAACAAAGTGTTAAACAGCATAATTTTGATGTTTCTTTTGTGGTGCTCAAGGGTGGTCAAGCGGAAACCTACCGTTGGTTGCATGGTAGGGATGAAGAAGAAGAAATAGAACATGTTATCCCTATGTTTGCAGAGGGCGTTGATATTGTTCGGCGTAATCAGCAGGTTTATTATCTTATTAGTAATCGTCCTTCTTTAGTCACCTATGGTGATAGCATCAAAGAGTTACCTGCGTTGTTGTTCGAAGATATCACGACGATTCGTTCACTTTACAATGCTATTGCGGGGAGCAGCTCTGTGATTCATGGTCGCAGTGCGCAACTTCTCAGATTGTCTGCCATAGAGGATGAGCGTTATCATTACTGGTTGTGGATTGATGTTGAGACGGGCTTCCCACTTCGTATTGACACGCTGTCAGACCAGCAAAGCAGTAATCAAAATCAGGCATTGGAAATTTGGCAAATCACGCATTTACGTATTACACCTGAATTACCAGATAGTCTAGCTCAGTTATTAAAGATTCCTTTACCTGAGCCTTCACCTGTCGAATTACCGAGTTTGTCGCCATCGCAACAACATCAATTAGGTTGGTTACCTGCAGGTTTTGAAGTGGTTGCAGAACCTTTACATGTTCCCCAGCTTGAGCCAAAGATTTTAAGTTATTGGCTACTAAGCGATGGGCTGCATCAGGTATCCGTTTTTGTCCAGCAAAGTCATCGTATGCCTACTCAAGCTTATCGTGACGGTGCTATCACGATATTCGTGCAATCTGATCCTCAATTAGATGTGACGGTGATTGGCCCTATCAGTATTAATACAGCACAACGTTTAGCGGCTTCAATACGCTAACCTCGAGTCATTAAGTGGTGATGTCATGGTAGAAGAAATTGCTACTGTAGTAGATAACGACGCTGCTGGGGTATGGCTAGTGACCACCCCTGCAGGGAGCTGTCATAGTTGTCATGTCAGTGCCGATTGTGGCACCGGCATTGTTGCTCAGACGTTTACCCCACGGCAAAATCGGTTTTTTGTAAAAACAACTTTGCAGCTGTTACCTGGCGAGCAAGTACAAATTGGTATTGCTGAGCAAGGGTTGGTGTTAGCCGCGCTGATGGTGTACTTCTTGCCAATAGCGTTGATGCTGGCTGTGTTGCTACTCCTGCAATTCTTGTGGCAGCCTGCAGAAGGCTGGTTAGTCATTTCTGCTTTATTATCAACTGCTTTTGGCTTTGTTTTAGCTCGTTTATACAACAATAAAGAGCAACAAAAGCAAGAGCAGGTGCAGATTCTACGTGTCTTACCCCAGCTTAAAATAAGCTACGCGCAACAATCATAGCAAGCTGCTGTCGGATAGAGTACAATTCGCGCTAATTATTGTTAATAACCTGCATGGTTAACTTTCTGCTTTCGCCGAGTGCTTAAAGCGTTGGTAGCCATTCACTAAGTTTTTTGCGGATAACATGCCTAAACTCGAACATATCAGAAATTTCTCTATTATTGCCCATATTGACCATGGTAAATCGACTTTATCAGATCGTTTGATTCAATTTTGTGGTGGTTTAAGTGATCGTGAAATGCAACAGCAAGTTCTGGATTCAATGGATCTGGAGCGCGAACGTGGCATTACCATTAAAGCGCAAAGCGTAACACTGCATTACAATGCTGACGATGGCAACACTTACCAGCTGAATTTTATTGATACACCTGGGCATGTTGACTTTACCTATGAAGTCAGCCGCTCACTGGCTGCCTGTGAAGGTGCCTTGTTAGTTGTTGATGCTGGCCAAGGTGTGGAAGCGCAGACAGTGGCAAACTGTTATACCGCGCTGGAAATGAACCTAGAAGTTATTCCCGTATTAAATAAAATTGATTTGCCACAAGCCGATCCTGATAGCGTATCAGAAGAAATTGAAGATATTATTGGTATTGAAGCGATTGGTGCAGTGCAGTGCTCTGCTAAAACAGGCTTAGGTATTAAAGATGTATTAGAAACTATCGTGCAAAAAGTACCTGCTCCGGAGGGTGAGCCTGAAGCACCTACGCAAGCCTTGATTATCGATTCTTGGTTTGATGCCTATCAAGGCGTGGTTTCATTAGTTAGGGTGAAGCACGGCAGTATCAGAGCGAAAGATAAAATTAAAGTCATGTCTACTGGCCAAACTTATGAAGTAGATAAAGTAGGTGTATTTAGTCCAAAAGCGACAAATACCGGTGAATTAAAAACCGGAGAAGTTGGCTTTGTTATTGCGGGTATTAAAGAAATTAAAGGTGCGCCTGTTGGCGATACGTTAACTTTAGCAAAAAATAGTGCAGAAAACCCCTTACCTGGGTTTAAACGCATCAAACCACAGGTTTATGCGGGTGTTTTCCCCGTATCGAGTGATGATTATGAAGATTTCCGTGATGCATTAGCCAAGCTAAGCTTAAATGATTCTTCATTATTCTATGAACCAGAAAACTCTGGTGCACTGGGTTTTGGTTTCCGTATTGGTTTCTTGGGTATGCTCCACATGGAGATTATTCAAGAGCGTTTAGAGCGTGAATACGATCTTGACTTAATTACCACTGCGCCAACCGTAGTGTACGAAGTGGTGAAGAAGAACGGTGATCTTGTCATGGTCGATAACCCTAGTGCATTGCCTGCGGTTAACGACATCGCTGAAATCCGTGAGCCTATCGTTGAAGCGCATATTTTGGTACCACAAGAATACTTGGGCAACGTTATTACCCTGTGCATTGAGAAACGGGGTACTCAGGTAAATATGAGTTACCATGGTCGTCAAGTGGCCTTAGTGTATGAGCTACCCATGGCCGAAGTGGTGATGGACTTCTTTGACCGCTTAAAGTCGACTAGTCGCGGCTATGCGTCACTTGATTACAACTTTAAGCGTTTCCAAACATCTAACATGCAGCGCGTGGATATTTTGATCAACGGTGAGCGAGTGGATGCATTGGCGATCATTAGCCACGTCGACTTTGCGCAAGGCCGGGGCCGTGAACTGGCCGAGAAACTGAAAGAGCTTATTCCAAGACAGATGTTTGATATCGCAATTCAGGCTGCTATTGGTAACCATGTTATTGCGCGAACGACCATCAAACAAATGCGTAAAAACGTTTTAGCCAAATGTTACGGTGGTGATATTAGCCGTAAGAAAAAACTGCTGCAAAAGCAGAAAGAAGGTAAAAAACGTATGAAGCAGGTGGGTAATGTGGAAGTACCACAGGAAGCTTTCTTGGCAATTTTAAAAGTGGGCAAATAGGTCACTTTGATACCGCCAATAACCTTACTTTTTTAGGTTTTTGGCGGTTTAAAAGGTATTGCTCAATGATTAAGGACATTTAATGGCGGCTTACTTTCCGATTTTTTTAGTCTTATTGACCCTGATCTGTGGGTTGATATGGTTACTAGATGCATGGTTACTGGCTCCTAAACGTAAGCAAGCGTTGGCGAATGCTCAGGCAACGAGTATGTTGCCGGCGGAAACTCAGCAGGCGTTCTTGAAAGAGCCTGCGATCATTGAAACGGCGAAATCTATTTTCCCGTTAGTGGCAGCAATTACGGTGCTACGCTCATTTTTATATGAACCTTTTCAAATTCCAACTGGTTCTATGATCCCAACCTTATTGGTGGGGGATTTTATCTTGGTTGAAAAGTTTTCTTACGATGTCAAAGATCCGGTTTGGCGCAAAACGCTATGGCACAATAATTTGCCAGAGCGTGGTGATGTGGCGGTGTTTAAATATCCGCTTGATCCACGCTTGGATTACATCAAACGGGTGGTCGGCTTGCCCGGCGATCGTATTATTTATCGTGACAAACAGCTATTTATTGAAAAAGTTTGTCAGCCAGGCCAAACCACGGGATGTGGCTTACTAGAGCCTGTTTCGCAAGTTTTTCAGGCTGAAGCCGAATATTTTATCGGCACTATGCCGCAGCGGCGCTATATTGAAACCTTAGGCGAGGTCAGTTATCAAATCCTCACTACACCCATGCGTCCGGAAATGCTACGAGATTACTATCGTCAAGCTAACACGGCTATTGATGAGTATATTGTGCCAGCAGGCCATTACTTTGTGATTGGCGATAACAGAGATAACAGTTTAGATAGCCGGATGTGGGGATTTGTGCCTGCGGAGAATATGGTAGGCAAAGCCGTTTTTGTCTGGATGAGTTTTGAATTTAGTGAAGATCCGAACAGTTGGTTACCACGCTGGGTACCCGTAGGCGTTCGTTTTGAGCGTTTGGGTAGGATTCATTAAGAGTAATTTATGCAGAAACCACTAGCACCTTTGATGCGAAAAATCGGTTATCAGTTTCAAAATGTCGCTTTGTTAGAGCAGGCACTCACTCATCGTAGTTGTAAGGGGCAGCATAACGAGCGTTTAGAGTTCTTGGGTGATGCCTTATTAGGTTTAGTCATTGCTGAGGCCTTATTTTCCCGCTTTCCGCAAACACGCGAAGGTGATCTTACTCGGATGCGCTCATCGTTAGTAAAAGGCGTCACTTTAGCCTCTATAGCACAAGAGTTAGGTCTATCTGAGTTTTTGCGTTTAGGGCCAGGTGAGCTAAAAAGTGGCGGTTTTCGGCGGGAATCTATACTCGCAGATGCGCTAGAGGCGATCATAGGTGCCATCTATTTAGATAATGGTATGGCAGCATGTAAAGCGCAAATTATGCTGTGGTTTGAACAGCGTTTACATGACATTACACCAGGTCAACAAAAAGACTCCAAAACCTTGTTGCAAGAATATTTGCAAGGTCTGCGTAAGCCGTTGCCTACTTATGATGTGATTGCCACTGCGGGCGAAGCGCATCAACAAACCTTTACTGTGCGTTGCACTGTGCCGGGTATGGCACCAATTACTGCGACCGGTTCATCACGGCGCAAAGCTGAGCAGGATGCTGCTCAGTATGCATTGGAACAAATTAAACATGACAGATAACACTTATACCGAGATCACGCCGACCTATGCTGCTTTAGTGGCCATTGTTGGTCGACCGAATGTCGGTAAATCAACGCTCCTCAATAAGTTAGTTGGGCAAAAAGTCAGTATTACCTCGAAAAAGCCACAAACTACACGTCATCGCATCGTGGGTATTGATACACAAGAAAATTATCAAACCGTTTATGTCGACACGCCTGGCTTACATATTGAGGAAAAACGTGCAATAAACCGCTTAATGAATAAAGCTGCCGCCTCCTCTATATTAGATGTCGAATTTGTGCTTTTTGTGGTGGAAGGGACTCGCTGGCATGATGATGATCAGATGGTGTTAAATAAACTGATTGCCGCCAAAAAACCGGTAATTCTGGTGGTAAACAAAGTTGACCTCTACAAAGATAAAGCCGAGTTATTACCGCATTTGCAGTGGTTAGGTAGCCAGTTAAACTTTATAGATGTAGTGCCTTTATCTGCAGAAACGGGCGATAACGTCGCAGCGCTACGTAAAGTCGTGCAACAGCACTTGCCCGTTTGTGAGTTTTTCTTTCCTGATGATTACATTACAGATCGCTCGCAGCGTTTTATGGCGGCCGAGATTGTTCGTGAAAAGCTGATGCGCTTTTTAGGTGATGAGTTACCCTACGCGGTTACTGTCGAGATTGAGCGTTTTAAATGGGAAGAGAAGCATTTTCATATTGCGGCCTTAGTGTTAGTCGAACGCGAGAGTCAGAAACGTATGGTGATTGGTAATAAAGGTGAGCGAATAAAACAAATTGCCACTGAAGCCAGACTTGATATGGCTGATATGTTAGATGCTCCTGTGTTTTTGCAGGTTTGGGTCAAAGTAAAATCAGGCTGGGCTGACGACGAGCGAGCCTTGCGTAGCTTAGGTTACGGCGAAGATTAACCCTGCTATGGATGGTAAGCTGCTGCCTACCTACATTTTACACAGTCGCCCTTATCAGGAAGATAAACTGTTGGTACAACTACTCTTGCCTGAGCAAGGTCGTTTAACGGCCGTTATTCGGCGGCGCAGCGGTAAACAGTATCGAGCGTTACAACCCTTTCAATTATTTACTGTATCACTGGTTGGGCGTAGTAGTTTGCAAACGGTTAAACAGTTTGAGGAACAAGCGCCTGCTTATCCTTTTCAGGGTAAAGTGTTATATAGCGGTCTTTATATTAATGAGTTGATTTGCCGGCTTTGGCCGACCGATCATGCCTCCGACTATTTATTCGCTCATTACCAACTGGCCTTGGCGACGTTAGCTCAGGTGCAGCAACACGCTGAGTTGTTAGAGCCATGTTTAAGGCAATTTGAGTTTGCGCTGTTAGCGGAGTTGGGCGTGTTACCAGACTGGCATGTTGATGCCAATCTACAACCGATTAATCCAGAACATTATTATCAATATCGACCGGAGCAAGGTTTTGTTAGAGCGTCACCTGATCTTACTTTGTCTGAGCAGAGTAAGAGTGTGGCAGAGAGCATTATTCTAGGAAAACAGTTATTAGCGATAGCGCAGGCCGATTGGCAGAGTGCAGACAATTTGGTGGCAGCTAAACAACTTAGCCGACAATTTTTAGCGCCTTTATTGGGTGATAAACCACTGGCTAGCCGGGCATTATTTCGTCAGTTGGCACAGATTAAACCCGCTTCGGCTTCATCATAATGGAGAGAATATGAGTGCAATTTATCTAGGGGTCAATATTGACCATGTCGCAACCGTTCGCAATGCCCGCGGCACCTATTATCCTGAACCTGTGCATGCGGCATTATTGGCCGAGCAAGCTGGAGCAGATGGGATTACCGTGCATTTACGTGAAGACCGTCGACATATTATTGATCGTGATGTCTTTATCTTACGGGAAACGCTGGCAACCCGTTTAAACTTCGAAATGGCTGTCACCGAGGAAATGTTAGGCATTGCCTGCAAGTTGAAACCGCATTTTAGTTGTTTAGTGCCAGAGAAACGCGCGGAGCTGACCACCGAAGGTGGGTTAGAAGTAGCAGGGCAGCTAAGCCGTATTACCGATGCGGTAACACAATTAACCGAAGCCAATATTTTAGTTTCACTCTTTATTGATGCAGATAAAAAACAAATTGAAGCGGCGGCTGCTGCTGGTGCACCTTATATTGAGATCCATACTGGACAGTATGCGGAAGCTACCGATGCCGCAGTGCAACAGGCGGAATTAAGACGGATTACTGACGCAGCGGCTTATGCGGCCTCACTGGGTTTAATCGTTAATGCTGGGCATGGCTTGCATTATCACAATGTGCAGCCCATAGCCGCTATCCCGCAAATGTATGAGCTGAATATTGGCCACGCTATTATTGCTCGTGCCATTTTTACGGGTTTAGGTCCCGCGGTGACAGAGATGAAGCGTTTAATGGTCGAGGCTCGGCGTTAATGGCAATTCGTGGTTTGGGTACTGATATTATTGAGATAGCACGCATCCGCCACAGCTTAGAAAAAAGTCCGCGCTTGGTGCAGCGGGTTCTGACGCCATTTGAGCAGGCTGAGTATGCGCGGCATGCTCAGCCAGAGCGTTACTTTGCCAAACGCTTTGCGGCAAAGGAGGCTGCAGCCAAGGCATTTGGCACCGGGATTGGTAGCGGTATTTCGTTCCAGCATTTTGAGATAACAAACGATGTACTGGGCAAGCCTGAACTTCTCTGCAGTGGTTATGCTGCAGAGCTGGCTACTAAAATGGGCGTTAATGCAGTTTGGTTAAGTATTAGCGACGAGCAAGCTTATGCCTGTGCGACAGTGATACTTGAAGCCTGAAGCAAGTCTAAGGGAATAGTGGTATCGGCCTCTAATAACATCTGAATCACATCGTCTAGCTCATATAACTCGGGCTCTAGCAGTTTGATATTGGCGCCTTTCTTTAATTGTGTTTCTAAAGCCTCCAATAAGTTTTTTAGACGAGGCACACCGGTATAACAACAAGCACCATGCAATTTATGTAGCGCGTGCAGTAAAACTTGTTGATCATTATCGGTGATGGCTTGGCGAATTTGCTTATCGGATTGTGGCAATGATTTAATCAGCAGCAACAGCATTTCCTGTGCTAACTCAGGTTTACCTGCGGCACGCTGTAAAGCAAGCTTCCAGTCAATTAATGGAAATGCCTGTGGCGTTTGACTTTGTAAGTTTTGATTATTCTTTTGGATCTGACAAAACTCTTGCAAGCTATAATGCAGCATCTTTTCATCAAGCGGCTTGGTTAAAAATTCACTAAAACCTAAACTGATCAAACGCGCTCGCTCACCATCCATAGCATGGGCAGTAACAGCGATAATAGGCGTTTGCTCATTTAAAGAGCTCTGTCTTATGCGTTGGCAAGCGGTAATACCGTCCATGATGGGCATATTGATGTCCATAAAAATAATATCGTAAACGTGCTGCGTGGATTTTTGCCACGCTTCAGCACCATCTCTGGCTGAGTCGAGTGACTGTACGCGTTCACGTAATAAGGTGTTGATCAATTTTAAATTCGCTTCATTATCATCTACCGTAAGCACTTTTAGGGGATAGAGCATGCTTTGGCTAGGCTCATTCTGCTGCAGTTGTTGTTGGCTATAGGGAAAAGCGAGCGACAATGCCAGTTTACGCATATGAGCAGGTTTTGGTAAGCAAGCACTCGCACCAGAGCTGAGTAAGGCTTCACGTAAATTAGGGGATAAGGTGTTAACCAATAGATAAACAAAATGGCAATAAGTTTTTAAGCGTTGTACCAGTGAAATAATATCATTGATTTGATTAATGGCCACGGCCCGCCCAATAAGTCCAATATCATAATGGGGGTCTTGATTAAGCAGCTGTTGCAGTTGGGCCTTAGTGGTACAAACGGTGACTTTTAACCCCCAACTGTTTAGTAGCTGTAAGGTTGCTTCGCGGGAATATTGTTGTGGTTCGAAATAAAGGACGGTTTTATTTTCAAATATTTCTAGTGGTAAGGGTTCAGCCACAGCTAATTGATGACGTTGACACTTTATGGTAAACCAAAAAGTGGAGCCTTCTCCTGCCTTACTTTCAAAACCGATATTACCTTGCATGGCTTGTACCAATCTCTTCGAGATCAATAAGCCAAGACCTGAGCCGGTTTGCTGGTCGTTTTGTTCAATCGGCGGGATCCCATCAAATAAACGACTTTGTTTTTCCT
Source organism: uncultured Rheinheimera sp. (assembly GCA_964577005.1). GTDB lineage: Bacteria > Pseudomonadota > Gammaproteobacteria > Enterobacterales > Alteromonadaceae > Alishewanella. The sequence goes on along the minus strand of CAZNXI010000022.1, from coordinate 6,147 downwards.
CACTGATACCGCGGCCAGTATCTTTAACAGAAATATGTAATACCAGTTGTTCGTCGTTCACTGGTGTGGCATCGACTTTAATCACGATGCTGCCATGCTCGGTAAACTTAATGGCATTCCCCGCGATATTCATCAGCACTTGGGTGATTCTGGCTGGATCCGCAATCACATCATCTGGGCAATCCGACGAGAACACCAATACCAGTTCAAGCTGTTTATCAAAAGCGTTTGCGGCGAGTAACTCAATTGCGTCATTTAGAGTATCCCTTAGTGAAAACGGTTCGGGATTAATCGACATCCGTCCCTCTTCTAACCGCGAGAAATCTAATACATCATTGACCAGATTTAATAAGCTATTGGCCGATTTTTGAATAGTGTGTAAATAATCACTTTGATGGTGACTAAGGGGCGTTTTTAGTAACTGCCGAGTAAAGCCAATAACCGCATTTAATGGAGTTCGTAATTCATGACTCATTTTGGCTAAAAAGTCAGACTTTTGGCGGTTATCTTCCAGCGCCTTGCGTTTGGCAAAGTCCAGCTGAATATTTTGAATTTCCAGCTGCTCCATGCTCTGCTGTAAGTCGCCTGTGACTTGTTCAATACTAAGTTGCATTTCCTGCTCAAGCCGCGCTAAACGCTCCGCTAACTGTAAAACACCGGTTTGCAGTTGATCCATCTCTCGGATAGAAAGTGGGTAATCTCTTACTCGGTATTGGCCATCCATTAATTGCTGCATTTGTTTTTTGATACGATGTAGTTCTGGTTGTAACTTTTGAATAAGAAATAGTGCGAGGCAGATTGCCAAAATAAGCGTAATGGTCGTTAATAAACCGCTATGCAGTAAACTAATTTGTTGTTGGTATAGCAGCTGCTGTTGCTCCAGTTGCAATAAAAGGTAGGCTGGTTCCTCATTGCGCAAACGCTGCAATTTTAATAAAGGTTGATAAACAAGTAGGTAGTGCTGTTGATCCAGATAATTAAGCTGTCTGGGTTTGTTTTCTTGTTGATGGATGGCTTCGTCGCTTAAATCGTGCTGACTGTTGCTAGTTAATAATAACTCTCCGTTAGCGTTAAACAATGAAATACTAATCACTAAAGGCGAATTAAGGCGATGCGTCTGTTCTAATAATGCTTTTATGGCGGGCAATTGTTGCTGATATAGTAGTTGCTGACTACTTATCGCCAAAGACAGTGCAATATTGGCTGCTTTTTCTCGTAAATGCAGTTCACTATCTTGTTGTTGTTTGTGATTGAAATAGCTACCAAGTAGTAAAGCCACCAACAAGGCGGGTAAGATACTGCAGAGAATCAACCAAAAACGTAAACCAATTTTCTTCATCAGGGCATTGCACTTGTTACAATTAAGCTAAGCCATGCCATAATGACACATCAATAACAAAAAGCCTATAAGACCTGTAACGAATGGTAATGTTATATAAACCCCCAAAAAAAGCTCAGCTCACTGGCCAGCGTGTTGAGGTACTGGTAGAGCAAGCAGATTATGAAGCCAACGGCATTGCCCGCTATCAGCAAAAAATAGTGTTTATTCATGGCGCAATACCTAGCGAGCGTGTCCAGATCAAGATCACTGAAGATAAAGCGGGTTTTCTGAAAGCCAGAACGGAAAAAGTGATATCAGCTAGCCCACTGAGAGTAACGCCTTTTTGTGCGCATTATCGCTTTTGCGGCGGCTGCCAGCTGCAACATCTGGAACCTGCACAGCAAGTCTTGCTAAAGCAGCAAGGTGTTGATGAGCTGATACGCCATCAAACAGGGCTGGCCGTTTTACCTTGGCAGGCTTTGTTAACTGGCCCAGATCGTGGTTACCGTCGTAAAGCACGAATTGGCGTTTGGTTTGATAAGAAGCAAAAACAGGTTGTGGTGGGTTTTCGTCAGACGGCGAGTAAAGAAATTAGCGCCATAAGTTCCTGCGCAGTGCTCAGTCCGGTATTGGCGCCAATTTTCACAGTACTAAAGTCGGTAGTGACCCAGTTACCGCAGCCCGGTATGGTGACGCATGCTGAAGTTATCGACGCCCAAGGCCAAGCCTATGTGGTAATTCGGCATACCGCGCCTTTAACGCAAGCCCAACAAGAGGCGTTTATCGCAGCTTGGCCAGAGGCGATCTGGTTAGGAGAAGCGGAAGCTGGCAAGCTGAGTTATTGGCAAAGTAACACCGCAGCACCTGCTTATCGGTTAAGTGAACAGCAATTAACACTGGCTTTTGCTCCTGATGATTTTATTCAGGTGAATGCTGCCGTAAACCAAAAAATGGTAAGCCAAGCGGTTGATTGGCTGGCGCCAGGGCCTGAAGATTGTATCTTAGATCTGTATGCTGGCATGGGTAACTTTAGTTTGGCCTTAGCACAACGAGCGAAATTAGTGCATGGGGTAGAAGGCTTAACCAAAATGGTGCAACAAGCCAAGGTGAATGCGCAGGCTAATCAATTAGAAAATGTTCGGTTTTGGCAAGCCGATTTGCATTTGCCTTGGGCTAAGTCGGACTGGCATCAACCGATCTATCAGAAAGTGGTATTAGATCCCGCCAGGGCGGGTGCGCAAGGTGCTGTGCAACAAGTCGTTAAATTAAAACCGGCACAGATATTGTACATCTCGTGCAATGCTGCCACCTTTGCTCGGGATGCCAAGGTATTATTGGCTGCAGGCTATCATTTGCAGAAAATTGCTGGCATTGATATGTTTCCTCATACCGGACATTTGGAACTTATGGCGCTGTTTCAGACCCAAAAGCAATAATGTGGCTGGCTTTAGTTCTGCCGCATAATGGGTGACGACCACGACGTGGTTAATGATGACAAGTACACCAATCGAACCGCATATCAGCTGGTTCGGTGTAATTAAATGAGGACAAAGCATGGTTAGGGTTCGCCAGTCACATAGCAGTGGCTACCATGGGGGGGAGACGGTAGAGTGGTTATGCTCACTGGGCTTGTCAGACAAAAAAATTAGCGCTTTGCTTGAATCTGCCGTTTGGTTAAAACAACAGCAACTTGATGATGAAGTGGCACAAGTTCGCACCGGTTGGGAAATGGTGGAGATTTTGGCTGAGTTGAAAATGGATCATGACTCGCTGATTGCGGCATTGTTATTTCCCGCTTTTGAGGCCGGATTACTTGATGTGTCGGTTATCCTTCCGCATTTTTCTCAACCCGTCAGCGCCTTGCTCACCTCTGTCCAGCAAATGGAAGCGATCCGCACCATACCAACCAGTGTGAAACAAGGGGCGGATAGCCAGCAAGCGGATAATTTACGCCGAATGTTGTTAGCGATGGTCGAGGATGTTCGAGCGGTTGTGATTAAGCTCGCGGCACAAATTTGCTATTTGCGTGATGTGAAAAACGCGGATGAAGAAACGCGAGTATTAGCCGCTAAAGAAACCAATGCGATCTTTGCTCCCTTAGCTAACCGCCTAGGCATTGGCCAGCTGAAATGGGAGCTGGAAGATTTAGCCTTCCGCTACTTGCATCCGAAAACCTATAAGCAAGTCGCTAGCTTGTTAGAAGAACGACGGTTAGATCGTGAACAATATATGCAGGATTTTGTGACTGCCGTGCGCCAAAAAATGCAGGATGCGCAGCTACAAGCAGATATTTACGGTCGGCCAAAGCATATTTTCAGTATCTGGAAAAAAATGCAAAAAAAGCAGTTGTCCTTTGAACAGCTATATGACATTCGGGCGGTACGCATTGTTACTGAGCGGGTACAAGATTGCTATGCCGCGTTAGGGATCGTGCATACGGGCTGGCGGCACTTGCCAAAAGAATTTGATGACTACATTGCCACGCCCAAGCAAAACGGTTATCAGTCTATTCATACTGTGGTGGTTGGGCCGCAGGGTCGGCCTATTGAAATTCAAATTCGCACCCGGCAAATGCATGAAGAGTCAGAGCTTGGCGTTGCAGCGCATTGGCGCTATAAAGAAGGCACTGCCGCAGGTAAAAATGCCGCCAACGATGAAAAAATTGGCTGGCTACGTAAGTTGTTGCAATGGCAGGAAGACTTAACGGATGGCACCGATCTAGCAGAAGAGCTACGCACTCAAGTCATTGAAGATCGGGTGTATGTATTCACCCCTAAAGGGGATATTGTTGACTTACCTATAGGGTCAACACCGTTAGATTTTGCCTATTATGTGCACTCAAATGTTGGCCATCGTTGTATTGGTGCTAAAATATCCGGCCGTATTGTGCCTTTTACCTATCAATTAAAAACTGGCGATCAGGTGGAGATTTTAACTGGTCGTGAGCCTAATCCCAGTCGAGATTGGTTGAATCCTAATTTGGGCTATCTGAAATCGAGCCGAGCCCGTTCTAAAGTCCAGTACTGGTTTCGATTACAAGATCGCGATAAAAATCTGCAAGCGGGGCGCGAATTACTGGATGCAGAATTAAATCGATTAAATTTGGTATTGGAGCATCCTACCAAGGTGTTAGCACGGTTTAACGTGAATAGCATGGATGAACTGTTAGTCGGCATTGGTGGTGGTGAAGTTAAGGTGACACAAGTTGTGCATTTTATCCAAAGCCAGAGTCCTAAACATGCGTTACCAGAAATTGACCCTCGCTTAAAAACCAAGCCGTTGCCGGTTCCTAAGGTGAAAAGTGATGTTGTGGTGCAAGGGGTGGGGAATTTATTGACCCATATGGCCGGTTGCTGCCAACCACTGCCAGGCGACGCCATTATTGGCTATATCACTCAGGGCCGTGGTATTGCTATTCATCGTGATGATTGCGAGCAGTTTAAAACGATGCTGGATACGCACCCAGAGCGGGTAGTGGAAGCAACTTGGGGCGATAAATATGCATCAGGTTACGAAGTGGATATTCGCATTGTCGCACATGATCGCAATGGGTTACTGCGGGATATCACCAGCATTTTGGCAAATGAAAAAGCCAATGTAACCAAAATGAGCAGCAGCTCTGATATTAAAGCACAAACTGCCGTCATTAATATGACCATGGAGTTATATAATCTGGATTCACTGAATAAATTATTAAGTAAAGTGAGTCAAATCGATGATGTGATTGAGGCTAAACGTTTCCACCATTAATAGGTAAAGCATAACGGTGTTAGAAAAAGAATTAGATACGACTGAGCCGCGCGGGCTGCATGAAAGCTCGATGCCGACAGATCCTGTTGCTAGGTTACTCCATATTATGACCCGGTTACGGGATCCGGTCAGTGGTTGTCCTTGGGATCTTAAGCAAAGCTACAGTACTATAGTGCCGTACACGCTGGAAGAAGCTTATGAAGTGGCTGATGCCATTGCTCGGGGTAACTTGGACGAGCTAAAAGATGAGCTGGGCGATTTATTATTTCAAGTGGTGTTTTATGCGCAAATCGCCAAAGAAGAAGGGCGTTTCCAATTTGCTGATTGCGTAACGGCCATTTGCGACAAGTTGGAACGGCGTCATCCCCATATCTTTGGCAACATGAGCGTGAGTGATGCTGATGCGGTATTAAAAAACTGGGAAGCCTTAAAAAGTGCTGAGCGTCAGCAAGCTGGCCAACATAGTGTGCTGGATAATATTCCCCAAGCGATGCCTGCTTTAAGCCGAGCGTATAAGCTGCAAAAACGCTGTGCTAATGTTGGCTTTGATTGGCCTGATGTGGCGGGTTGCTGGGATAAGGTAAAAGAAGAAATTCTGGAAGTAGAGCAAACTGCCGCGGCCAGCCCAGAGCTGGCAGAAGAGTTGGGCGACTTAATGTTTGCGCTGGTTAATGTAGTGCGCAAACACAAGCTGGACCCAGAAGCGGTATTGCGGGCGGCTAATAGCAAGTTTGAGCTACGTTTTCGTGCGGTAGAGCAAGCACTTAGCGCTTTGGGTAAAACCCCCGAGCAAAGCGATTTAGCCGAGATGGATGCGCTGTGGCAGCAGGTGAAGCAGCAAAAAAACTGAGCTGCTGAGCATTAACTTTCACCACAACCAGAAATATGTTTCCGCTAAGCGCTACTTTAGATTGAGCAGCGCTTAGCGCTTTGCTATACTTTCCTCCCGTCCTGATACCAAATAGTTAAAGCCTAACGTTTCCAGTAATCACTTTGTTTACCGGTTTTTTTGCTTTTCCTAGTTTGGCTTAATCTTATTTTTACTGCGTTTCTGGGGTCTTATGACTACACGATAT
>CAZNXI010000021.1:0-28903 GCA_964577005.1 uncultured Rheinheimera sp. | reverse complement strand
CCTGTTGAAGAGCTGTTAGCCATGGTGGACGATTGGCACACCACGCATGAGCGTGCAGACTTAGCACCTGAGGTTTACGATTACTTAAAAACCAAAGGCTTTTTCGCGATGATTATCAAGAAAGAGTTTGGTGGCTTAGAGTTTTCAGCTTTTGCCCAATCTTGCGTGTTACAAAAATTAACGAGCAAGAGTATGGTGTTGTCGAGCGTGGTTGGTGTACCTAACTCTTTAGGCCCTGGCGAGCTATTGCAGCACTATGGTACTGATGAGCAGAAGGCTTATTACCTGCCGCGTTTAGCCAAAGGCATTGATGTGCCTTGTTTCGCCCTGACGAGCCCAGAGGCAGGCTCAGATGCAGGCGCTATTCCAGATTTTGGTATCGTTTGTAAAGGCCAGTGGAATGGTGAAGAAGTATTGGGTATGCGTTTAACGTGGAATAAACGTTATATTACCTTGGCGCCTATTGCTACCGTGTTAGGGTTAGCATTTAAATTACAAGATCCAGATAAATTGTTGGGTGATAAAGAAGATTTAGGTATCACCTGCGCCTTAATTCCGGCAAATACCCCTGGTGTTAAAATTGGCCGCCGTCACTTCCCACTTAATGTGCCGTTCCAGAATGGCCCAACTCAAGGCACTGAGGTTTTTGTACCACTTTCTTACATTATCGGTGGTCCAAAAATGGCTGGTCAAGGCTGGCGTATGTTGGTCGAGTGTTTATCAGTTGGTCGTGCTATTACCCTACCGTCAAACAGTACTGGTGGTATCAAAGCGGCAGCTTTATCAACAGGTGCTTATGCGCGGATCCGTCGTCAATTCAAATTACCTGTGGGTAAAATGGAAGGCGTAGAAGAAGCTATGGCTAGGATTGGTGGTTATGCCTATATGGCGGATGCCTCAACCTCTATGTCAGTAAGCTCTATTGATTTGGGTGAAAAACCTTCAGTTATCTCAGCTATTACTAAATACCATATGACCGAGCGCATGCGCACCGCTATCAATGATGCGATGGACGTACACGGTGGTAAAGGTATTTGTATGGGGCCGAATAACTATTTAGCTCGTGGTTACCAAGGTGCACCAGTAGCCATTACTGTAGAAGGCGCCAATATTTTAACACGTAGCATGATTATCTACGGTCAAGGTGCTATTCGTTGTCATCCTTATGTACTGGCTGAATTACAAGCTGCACAGTTAAGTGACGAGAATGCCGCAGTAACTGCATTCGATAAAGCCTTATTTGGCCACGTCGGCTTCGCTATCAGTAACTTCTTCAGAACCTTCTGGTTATCCTTAAGCGGTGGTGTCTTTAGTCATGCCCCTTATAACGATGCCACTGCCCGTTACTACAAACAAATGAACCGTTTTAGTGCTGCATTAGCATTGATGTCTGATGTTGCTATGGGCACCATGGGTGGCGATTTAAAACGTCGTGAGCGCATATCTGCACGCTTAGGTGACATTTTAAGTATGCTATATCTCACCTCTGCGGTACTTAAACGTTATCAGGATGAAGGTCGTCAAGTTCAAGATCTGCCTTTAGTGCAATGGGCTTGTGAAGATAACTTAGCTAAAGCACAGCAAGCCTTAGACGAGTTATTCGATAACTTCCCAAATCGCGTAGTCGGTGTGGTGTTAAAACGTGTTGTATTCCCATTTGGTCGTACTTTGCGTAAGCCGTCGGACAAATTGGATCATCAGGTAGCACGTATTATGATGACCCCATGTGAAGCGCGTAATCGTTTAGGTAAGTATATGTACTTAACGGTAGAGCCAGGTAACCAACTGGGTCGTGTTGAGCAAGCGCTACTAGACGTTTTAGCTGCAGAACCTTTATTTGATAAAATCAGCAAAGCTTCTGGCAAGCGTTTACCTTTCTTCCGTTTAAATGAAGTTGCAGAAATCGGACTATCATTAGGCGTAATTAACAAGCAAGAAGCTGAAGTACTGCGTACTGCTGAAGAAAGTCGCTTATTTGTGATTAACGTAGATGATTTTGAGCCGGATTATCTTGCGGCAGACAAAACCTTATCACAACAGCCCAATGGTGCTGATGCCTTAAACGCAGCAGAGAAAAAACCACAGGACGCAGCAGCGTAGTTTAATTGAAAGGTAAAATATAAGGGTAGATAAAACTGAGCTGACAACGCTTCCGCAGCTCCACCATTTACCCTAATCTAAGCAAAGGCTTACAGTTAAATACTGTAAGCCTTTTTTATTAGGCTAAGTTGTCCACTTCAAAGCCAAGCATAGTAACCACTATGAAAACTTCATCACTGCTAACCTCATTGTATTCATCATTGCAGCTAGCTATTTCACTTCATACCTTTGTTTGAAATATTAAACCTTGGCATTCTGTTTATTGCTAATAAAAATGCCGATTAGCTTAGCTAACCGGCATTTAAGTATTGCCTTACTGAAATTTAAAAGATAATCGACTCACTAAGCCGTTTATACTTAAAAAGTAACTTGCTTAAGTTCAGAACACTGTCCTGTCTGGTCATAACACAACTTATATTCAACGGCAGGCGCAAAAGTATTAAACCTATCGACAACCATACCTGGCCTATTAAGCTGCTTAATAGGCTGATTATCACGGTATAAAGTCAGTCCTTGTTGTGGACTTTGCCATCTTAATTGCACCAGTTTAGCCCCTGTGCGACGGTTAGCTTGATTGACTCTTACTATTTGTAATTCAATCGACAGCGGTGCTAACAGATTCAATGACAGGATTAACGGGTCGTGATCAGAAGCACGGTAGGCATCAGCATTATAAAAACTGGCGGGTTTAGGCAGATTCGCCATCAGATCCGCTTCGCGATAGTTAAAGTTAACTATTTCATCAGCATTAATATGCCAAGCTTCAGCCGCTAATACTTGTGATAGCAAGCTAGGGCTGACCATGACATGATCCAGACTACCGGCTTGCCCCATAAAGGTGTAACTGTATTTCGGACCGTCATTCAGATCAGCGACATTGACAAAACCAGCTTGCTCAAGAATACGCATCGGATCTTCTTTTGCATAGGCATTAAAGTCACCCATAATGACATAATCTGGATCCGCTACACCAGTAGGATCTGTTGCAATCCAACGCCCTAACGCTGACGCTGCACGGCTACGCCAGTTATTCCAACAGCTTTGACCATCCCCACTGTCTGCATCTAATCCCGTTGCACTGCTAGAACACGATTTAGCCCGCAGATGCACGGCTACCGCAGTAAAGATTGCGCCTTGCGGGGTAATAAAACTCTGAGCTAATGCAGGTCGTTGTCTCGTGGTGTCAAACTCTGGATCCGCTAATTCATCCAGAACCGCAAATGCGCCTTGAGGTGCCATACTACCGGTACGGAAAATAAAAGCAGGTTTAATCGCATCAGTCCCTAAATGGCCTGTAGCGACATAAGCCCAATCAGCACGCTGATCAAATTGATTCAAGCGCTCGACTAACAAAGCAAGCGTACTATCATTAACCTCATTTTCTATCTCAATTAAAGCAATCAAATCCGCATCAATCGCCAATAATGCTGCTACCGTTTTAGCTAATTGTCGATCTAACTCTGACACAGAAGTCGCACCACGACATGTCAAGGCATTAGGACCACAACGGTTACCATTAACATTAAGCGTCGTAAATAAATTCTCTACGTTAAAGGTAGCCAGCTTTAAATTACCTTGCGGTAACTGCGGTGCCGTTGTACGCGGATTCGTTGTACTATCAAATACAGGCGTGCTAACTGGGCGAATTCGATATTGGCCAAAACCATAACCAATAACACCTTGATATCCAGCAACAAGCTGATAGCCATTACGAATAGGATTGCTTGCTGAAATTTCAGTTAAACCATCTGCACCAAGAATAAATGGCGTACGGAAAGTACCGGTTCGACCATTTTCAACTAGCAAACGATTACGCGAATTCGCTGCTGCGAGCGCCCTTGCCGCTTCACCTGGTAACACTAATTGCGTGGGTGTAAATAACTGGCCATTGGAGATGCTAAACTCGCCAAAACGAACCGCGTTAAATACATCTGTCACCGTATAGTTTGCTGCTGTATTAATCAGCATACCTTCTAGGGCTTCCAATTCATTAAACGAATTGAACGGCAGACTTAATGCAGTTGGGGGCACCGTTGACAATAACCCGGTACTACAACGCTGCCATTGCGTTACCGCCGTCAATTGCGTTTCTTCAAAGTATTCCGTCACACTGGCACTCAGTCGAACAACATCACCTGGCTGCACTGAGATGTCTGTGCCTTCAGCAAACACAAAAACGCCTTCCGATGTCAGCGGGTTATTGTCCTGCCGGTAAGTAGGTTCCTGCATATAGAAACCCCGTAAACTTCCCGGTAAATCATCTAGATAAACCGCTGTTACTAACGCTTCAACCTGAACATTAGCCCCTTGCAGCGGACTTTGGAAACCTTGTCCTTGGATGCGATGAATAGGGGTAGCCGGATTAAAACAAGCAAAACTTGCTGCAGGAATGGGATTTTCTGCCGTAATACTGATATTTGACACGCGCCAAGTGCTGCAACTGGTTTCAGCTTGTGCTGCATAGCGGTAAGCAATGTAAAGCTGTCCTGTGAGATTATCGATTTGTGTAAAATCACCAAAACGTTTTGGTAAATTGTTACGGTCAAAGTCGTTACCATTAATTTCGGTTAAAAATAGCCAATCTGCGGGGTTAATCTGACCAGAGCCATCGTAAGAAACCGAATAGTAAACCTCTAGAGGGTTAACACCATTAAAACCGCGAGCGATATCAAAGTTTAGCCGCTCACCGTTTTGTTGCTGCAAATCAAATGCAGGCGAGATTAACCAACTGTCTGCAGCAGCACATTGCCCTTGATTAAAAGCACTGATCGTCACATTTTTAAAGCCTGCGTCCCAAGTCCAGTTAACATTGCCTTGAGGCGTAACGACTTGCCAACCGGCTTGGAATGGATTGGTAGCAAAATCGCGCTCATAAACGGTAATTCGACCTACATCGGCAGCAGCTGTACCTGTAATAACAATATTATCAAAACGATTATTACCTGTCGCATTGCTAGCACCCAACACAGTAATCTTAATAAAAATTTCTGCTTGATCATTCAATGCAGTAATCGCAGCCAAATCGTAACTACGAACACTAAAATTACCATTTTGTTGATCACGGGCAAACTCAACAAAGTCGACACCATTTGTAGACCAGCTCAACACACGTTGATTAAAACCGGTACTGGTGGTTTGCAGCGCATAACTTAACTGCAGGTTTTGGAAACCGACCGAACTTGTGGTTAAGAGAATACTGGCCCCATTATTGGAGGTATTCGTAGCGCCTTGCAGCGACAAACTTCCGCCCGCATTATAGCCAGGTAAAGTATTTACAGTTGAGCCTGCAAAACTTTGCACAAAACTATAGGCTCCGGCACTGGTTAGTGCGGGATTAATATTTAACAAGCTTAACTGTCCACTCCCCTCATCAGCCGCTTGTGGAAAGCTTTGCGGGGTAAAACCATTACCACCTGCTGGTAGGGTATTATTATTTTGCGCCCAATATGCAATCGTCTGCTGTGCAAAAGCACTTTGCAGCATCAAAATACTGAGCAAGATAATTATTATTCTCATCTGCTATGTTCCGAATTTAACATGATTATTTCTTTCAATGCTGGCGAACTGAAATCCAGAATAAAAGAGGCGTTGATATGACTAAACAGCTTGGATACTGTCTACTTTCATATTTACAAAAACCGTTAGCAATTTAACGGGTTTGTTAGCTTACTCAAGCAAGATGACAAATTCATTAACCCAAAAAGGTTAATTTTTTACAAAAAATAGTCCACTTTCATTTTATTTAAAATTTCTAGTATTTAGTCCGTATTTCAGCTTTACTGTGTGTTTTCGATCCAGGAGCATAAAAATGTTTAAAATCAATCAGTATTTTGATGGCAAAGTCGCGTCTATCGCGTTCAACGGTGAGCAATTACCCGCGACAGTTGGAGTTATGGCACCCGGTGAATACGAATTTGGCACTAGCCAGCATGAAGTGATCACTATTATCAGTGGGGCATTAACGGTGAAATTACCCGATAGCGACAGCTGGCAGACTTTTAGCCGAGGTGAAAGCTTTGAAGTGGCGGCGAATTGCAAGTTTCAGTTGCAAGTGATGCAGGATACCGCTTACCTTTGCACCTATGAGTAATACCCACCTGAGATGAACCATGCGAGGCATGCGCTCTGCAGCAAAACAACCTGATAATGTAAAACGTGACTATGCCATGCCACTGGGTCAAAGTGTTAAAACGCTCTGGCCCTATTTAATGGCATTTAAAGGCCGAGTCATTTTAGCACTGCTCGCGCTCATTGCCGCTAAAGGCGCAACCTTATTAATGCCATGGGCATTAAAAGAAATCATTGATGCCGTTGATGCTAATCGCCAATCCTTACTGCTTGTGCCAGTCTGGTTGTTACTGCTGTACGGTGCTTTACGGTTTGGTATGGTATTTTTTGGTGAAGTACGGGACGCGTTATTTGGTCGCGTTACTGAACATGCCATGCGCCAAATTGGCTTAAAAGTCTTCAAACATCTGCATAGCTTAGAGTTAGCTTTTCATCTGGATCGACAAACTGGCGGCATCAGTCGCGATATTGAACGCGGCACTAATAGCCTAAGTTTTTTAATGCGTTTTCTGATGTTTAACATTGTGCCCACCTTGTTTGAAATCGTGGCGGTCGCAGTAATCTTCAGCCTATTATTCTCGCCGTTATACGCCTTAATTACCGTAGTTGCGGTTAGCCTTTATATTTTCTTCACCGTGACGATTACCGAGTGGCGCAATAAATTTATCCGAGAGGCCAATCAAGCAGATAACAGCACCAATAGCCGCGCGGTCGACAGCTTATTAAATTATGAAACCGTAAAATATTTCAATAATGAACAGTATGAAGCATCTATTTACGATGGCTATCTGGCTAATTGGGAGCAAGCACGTTTAAAAAACCGTTTAAGCTTACTGCTGCTTAACTCAGGGCAAGCTTTGTTAATTGCCGCGGCCATTACCGCATTAATGTGGCTAGCCGCCACAGAAGTTGTCAACGGGCAGCTGAGTATCGGTGAGTTAGTCATGTTAAACGCTTATATGATTCAACTTTTTATCCCATTGAATTTTTTGGGCTTTGTCTATCGGGAAATTCGCCGAGCACTAACGGATTTAGAAAATATGCTAGGGCTGTTAACGCGACAACCGCGCATTGTCGATACACCAAAGGCAAAAACACTGACGCTAAAAAACGGCGAGATTCGTTTTGCTAACGTCAATTTCCGCTACCAAGCGGATAGACCTATCTTAAAAAACCTCAGTTTTACCGTAGCCAGCGGGAGCAAAGTCGCTATTGTTGGCCCGTCTGGAGCGGGTAAAAGTACCATTGCCAAACTGCTTTATCGTTTTTATGAGCTCAATGCGGGACATATTTTTATCGACGGGCACAACATCACAGAGCTAACCCTAGACGCGTTACGCAGAGCCATTGCCATAGTGCCGCAAGATACAGTGTTATTTAATACCACTATCCGAGAAAATATCGCTTATGCCAAACCTGACGCGACTGCGGCAGAAATTGATCAGGCCATTCAGCTAGCCCATCTTAGCGATTTCATCAATAGTTTACCGCTCAAAGATCAAACCCAAGTAGGTGAACGTGGCCTGAAAGTTTCTGGTGGTGAGAAACAACGCATTGCTATCGCGCGCGCGATTTTGAAAGGCGCGCCCATTTTAATTTTTGATGAAGCCACCTCCTCCTTAGATACCTTAGCGGAGCAAGCGATTTTACAGGCCATGCGCGACGTGGCCAAACAGCATACCAGCCTTGTCATTGCGCATCGACTCTCGACGATAACCGATGCCGATCTTATTCTGGTATTAACAGAGGGACAACTAGCCGAACAAGGTACTCACCAGCAACTTATGCGTTTAAATGGGCTTTATGCCAACATGTGGCGCCAGCAAGCGGAACAACAGGATAATCCAAAATAAAATTTATCAACCTTTGCTCACTTTTTGCGGCAGATCAATAACATCTTGCCACATTCTGCTACCTTTAGAATAGGTAGAACAGCAGAAGGAATCGACAATGCCATTGCAAGAGCTTAAACGCCGTTTGATTAGCCGTAAATTAGAACTTGAACATCAGGTCATAGCGATAGCACGAGATTTTGCACAAGGTCGCAGTGCTAACTTAACTGAGCAAGCACAACAACGAGAAAATGACGACGTATTAACGGCTCTAGATGAGAAAGATCGCTTGGAGTTACGGCAAATTGATCGGGCACTAAGTCGAATCGAGCATGGCACTTACGATAAATGTGCTAATTGCGGCGCCGTGATCAGCGCTGAACGGTTAAACATTGTGCCCTTTACTGAATCTTGTATCCGATGTGCCAACTAAGAGGTTAAACCATGTTAGTCGAAAAACACGATTTACATCACGAGTTCCCAGAATTTCATGATCAAATTCATGATTTAAAAATAAGTAACATGCACTTCGCCAAGCTATTTGCCGAGTATCATGATAAAGATCATGAAATCCATCGTATTGAGCATGGTAGTGAAGTGAGCTCAGACGACTATTTAGAAAATCTAAAAAAACAACGTTTACTGCTTAAAGATCAACTGTACGCCATGCTGCAAAAAGCCGTTTAATACAGTTTCTCACCAAAAATAAAAAAACCACCTAAATCAGGTGGTTTTTTTTAAGCAACAGGCTTATTTACTCGACCTAAACTTGCTGCACCCGATAAGGTATTCTAAAAATTACTGCATACAAAATGGGCACCGCAATTAATGTCAGCAAAGTCGCGAAAGCCAAACCGGCCATAATCGTTACCGCCATACTGTTAAAAAACGCATCCCAAATCAGCGGTAACATACCCAAAATAGTCGTTAAAGCCGCCAGAATAACCGGACGTACCCGACTGACACTGGCTTGCACTATGGCCTGACTTTTGTCTGCAAATTCATTTAACTGCAGATCTATCTCTTCAACTAACACAATAGCGTTTTTCATCAGCATGCCAGACAAGCTTAAAAACCCTAATAACGCCGTAAAGCCAAAGGGTAAACCACTGGCTAACAAGCCTGCGGTAACACCACAAATCGACATCGGCACAATCAGCCAAATGACCAGCGGTTGCTTTAAAGATCCAAATAAGAGAATGCTGATCACCAACATCACAATAAAACTTAGCGGCAGCTGCGCAGCTAAAGAGGCCTGCGCATCAGACGAGCTTTCTAGCTCTCCGCCCCAGCTTAATTGATAGCCTGCTGGTAAAGGTAATTGTTCAATCTCGTGGCGAATTCGTTTTAAGGCCTGATCAGCAGTAACATTGGTGGCAGGCTCAGCTTCAACGGTTAAGGTTCTTACCCGATTACGACGTTGGATCTTGGCTTCCTGATGCTCAGTATCAAAGCGATTGATAACTTGGGTGATCGGAATATAGGTTTTATCCGTCGAGCTCCAAATCATCCGATCATTCAGTCGATCAATATCAAAACGCTCGTTTGCGGGTGGCCTAACAATAATAGGAATTTGCTTATCATGTTCGCGGTATAAGCCACTGCGCACCCCAGTACTGGCAAATTCCAGCGTTTGTGCTAGATCAGTCCGATTAATACCTGCCACTCGCGCGCGATCCTCGTTAAAATCTGGCACTATAACTAACTCACGCTGCCGCCAATTCTGCCGAATATCGGTGACCCCTTCCGTGTTACGCATAATATCAGCGACCTGTTGACCTAACTGCCTTAATATCATTTCATCAGCACCGGAAATTCGCGCTTGAATTTTTGCGCCACCACCAGGGCCAAACATCAATTGCTGGGTATAGATTTCAGCATTCGGAAATTTTGCGGGCAAGTTATCTCGAATAAACTGCATTAAAGCTGGAATTTGGTCTCGATGTTGCGTACGAATGATTAACTGGCCGTAAGACGCGTTAGGTTGCTCTGGCGCGTACGTTAACATAAAGCGACTGGCGCCAGCCCCAATAAAGCTACTGACTGACTCCACCTCGTCTCGCGCTAAAATCACCTGTTCAATAGCCTGAATATCTCTTGCCGTCGCACGAATATCAGCACCTTGCGGTAAAAAATAATTCAGATAAAAAATTGGCGTATTGGAAGCAGGGAAGAACACCTGCTTAACCTGACCAAAGCCTACTACACTGATTACGGTCAAGCCGACTAGCAACCCTAAAGTCGGTAGCTTATGCTGCAGCCCAAACCTTAAGATACGCGCATAATGTTGATAAAAACGGCCGGCATAAGGATCTTTAGTGGCACTGTCTGCAGCAACTTTGAATAAATAGTGGCCCAGTAATGGGGTAACCGTGATAGCAAGTACCCAGCTTAACAACAGCGAAATACTGATTACGGCAAATAACGAGAATAAAAACTCTCCGGTACTATCTGGAGATAACCCTATGCCAGCAAACGCCATAATACCGATAACAGTAGCGCCCAATAACGGTATTTGCGTGCGACTTGCCGCCTCACCGGCTGCTTTACGTGAGTTCATACCGCGCTGCATATTAATCAACATGGTTTCCGCAACGACAATCGCATTATCGACCAACATACCCATGGCAATAATTAAAGCACCAAGGGAAATACGCTCCATCTCGATCTGCGCTAACCGCATGAAGAATACGGTGCCTAGTACCGTGAGCAGTAAGGTACCGCCAACAACCAGACCAACCCGCCAGCCCATGGTCAGACAGAGCACCGCCACCACAATGACCACCGAGATAATCAGATTAAAAATAAAATCATTAATGGCTTTATCAACCACAACATGTTGCTGGTAAATAGGATGTAGCTCTACGCCAAGTGGTATACGTGATGCCAAACTCGCAAGGTGAGCATCAGCGGCTTTACCCACATCGACAATATTTGCATCGGTTAGCCCCGCAATCGCTAACGTAAAGGCCGGCTGACCATTGAAGCGAATTAACTGGCTGGGGATTTCTGCTTCTTGTCGAGTCACAGTGGCTACATCAAAAATACTCAGTTGCTCAGTGGAGCCTGGCCTGCCTATTCTGAGATTCTCAATGGCTCGGATCGAATCTAAACCAGGCTTACTGATTAATCGCACCCGTTTATCACCCACCTGTAAGGAACCTGCCGCGGCAACCGCATTCTCTGCTTGTAACGTACCAATAATCAGCTCTAACGGTAAACCAATACCTAGCAATCGATCATGTGAGATCTCGACATAAATTTGCTCTTCCGGTTCGCCAGCCGTTTGTACCTTCGATACCCCGGGGACTAACAACATCTCACGACGTAAAAAAGTGGCCAGCTCGCGGATTTCTCGATCGCTATACCCCTCGGCAGTGACCGCATAAAAAATCCCAAACACATCACCAAAATCATCATTGACCACTGGAGGTAAAGTACCTGCGGGCAAACGGATACTGGCATCATTCACTTTACGTCTAAGTTCATCCCAAACTTGTGGCATCTGCTTGCCATCATATTTGTCCTGAATCTCCACTCGAATTTCTGATTTACCGGGCATCGACTTGGAGGTGATACGTTTTAATTGTGACAGTTGCTGAATAGCAGACTCTAATAACTCGGTGACTTCTTCTTCGACTTCAGTGGCTGTTGCCCCCGGATAGTGAGTCACTACTATCGCTTCCTTTAACGTAAATGCCGGATCTTCCAACCTGCCAATGGTGGCCAAAGCCCAAAGCCCACCCAAAAAACATAACAAGATGAGCAGCCAGGTATTAACCTGCTTTTCAATCGCATAACTGGCGATTCTCATAGCGCTCTCTCCTAGTATTTATCAAAAGGCCGCACTTGCTGCCCTTGCTGCAAATGATAGATCCCAGCAGAAACGACTTGATCACCGCGATTAAGCCCACTAAGCACTTCAATTTGTTGATCACGCACCGTACCCACCTGCACTGCGACTTTTTCAACCGTTTGAGTTTCTGGTTGATAACGCCAAACGCTAAATTGTTCTGACATTGAAGTATCAACAGCCGAAATAGGAATAAGCACGGTATCGACACCTAAGCGTTTTTCTGTGACCACATTCACCGTCATACCGGGCAGTAAATTCACCGTATCCAGACGCGGCATCGCAAAAGATACCTGATAGGTCTGGGTTAAAGGATCCACTTCGGTAGCATGTTCCCGATATGCCAGAGGATATTGCTGCGCACTGCTTTCCGCCATCCGCACAAATACCGCATAATCATTAGTATCTTGTACCTGCCGCATAATTTGCTCAGGCACATTGATATGCACTCGCAGCTCTGAAACATTTTGTACGCGTAAAATCGGTGTACCGGCAGCAACGGTTGAAAAACGCTCAATTAAACGACGCGTGACTAAGGCATCAAAAGGGGCCATTAAGCGCGTATAGTTAGCATTACGTTGTGCATTTTGTAATGCCACCTTGGCAATCTCATAGTTAGTTTGTAGCTGATCAAAGGCTGAGGGGGTTAAAATCCCCTTTTCACGCAAGGGTTTCGCACGCTCAAAATCTCGGCGAGCCTGTTCCAATTGCACCTCTGCTTGCTGCAAGGCAAGTTGGTAATCCGTCGGATCAAGTTCCGCTAGTAAATCCCCAGCAGGCACTATTTGCCCTTGTTGCACCGGCAACTCAGTCACTCGCCCGCCCACCTGAAACGCCAAATCGACGGTGCTTACCGCATCAATACGGCCAACAAAATGCCGACTACTGGCATGATCATCGCCGTTTACAGTATAAAGTTTCACTGTCACTATCGGCGGTGCACTTTGCTGCACCGTCGGCTCAGAGCAACCTGTTAAAAAGACTGCTGCTAGCAGACACATTCCCGCCCCTATTTGATAACCCTTCATTTTTTCAGCTCCTGCGCACGGTTGATCATATACGTTTCCAGCTTAGCTTTTTGCGATTCGCTAAATGGAGAAATATTCAGTAATTCTTGAAAAACTAATCCCTCACTCGCCAACATCAGCAGCATAGCGGCAAGCTCGTCATCCTGCTCGGCTAAAACGTCGGCAAGCACTTTACTATTATGCTGTTGGATAGGCTGCAACAAAGCGGGATGTTCCGCAGCCGCCGCTAAGATTGCCATAGCCGTATTACCAGAAACCGCTTGGCTAAATAAACGTCGAGCTTTTAATAAAGACACTAAAACAGAAGTGTCCGTTTGCATTATCTGCACTCGGTTTGTTTCGGCATGGTCCAGTAAATGCTGCACCATCGCACTAATTAACGCTTCTTTACTTGGGAAATGATAAAGCAGGCCGCCTTTACTCAAACCGCTCGCCTTGGCAACGGCGTCCAAAGTTACTTTCCCGGCACCTTTTTCAGTAGCAATACTTAATGCTGCCTGCATAATCTGTTGCACTGTGATTTGGGGCTTTTTCATTACAACTTAGTCTCCACACCAAAACTATACCGACCAGATGGTACAGCATTATAGCTCAAGATCCTACTTGTGCAAGTTTTCTACAATGATCTTTTGCTGTGCTTTGCCCGTATATAGCAAAAATTTTGAGGTAATTCATGCTGCATATCTTAGGTTACGCGGGGCTTATTCCGTTTGTTGTGCTCCCTGTTGTTAGTTTAGTCTGGCCGCTGGTAGCGCCGGCACAAGCCTTATTGGTATTCCAATTTTATAGCTGCTTAATTTTAGGTTTTATGGCTGGCGCAATTTGGCCGGTGCTGTATCAGCCACCAGCCGAAACAACCAGAGCCATTTGGGCCGTCAGTTTTCCGGTGCTAGCCATTATCGTTATCGCCTTACTACCTGCTTATAGTTTAGTTGCTTTGGCGGGGTTATTTGTAGCGTTACGCCTCTATGAATACTTCACAGAGCTAAATCAGCACTATAGCCGTGCTTATCGACAACTACGTGATCAGCTTACGACTGTGGTGGTCATTTGCCATTTGGCTTTTTATATTGGGTATGCTTATGTCGGATAAAGTTAGATTATTTTATGATGGTAGCTGCAAGTTGTGCCGCCATGAAATTAACTACTTAAGCCCTAAATTGCGGCATAAAGCCACTTTAGTTGACATCAGCGCTGAGGGTTTTACAGGCTTTGAGGGCATAGGTAAATCGGCGATGATGGCGCAAATTCATCTTTGGGATGGGTCACGTTTTATCATTGGTTTAGCCGCCACTCTCTATTATTGGCGTTTAGCCGGTATGCGTTTTTTACCCTGGTTGCTAGAGCTCCCCGTGGTGAACCCTCTAGCAAACAAAGCCTACCAATATTGGGCGAGAAAGCGCGCCCGTTGCACCGATAATCACTGTGATCTCCCTTAGTATGATGCGTAAACCTCGAGTACGTGTGCGCAATTCGGCACAACAACACGCTGATGAGCACTTATTGCAGTTACATAAAGTGCTCGCTGAAAAGCTGCTCGCCAATCCAGCGCTGGCCACGCCGTTACTAGCAAAGTTAGAGCTACGCTATCAAACGGGCTTAATTAAGCATTGGGGCTATATTCGTTGGTATAGTATGTTAACGCAGCTTGATCAGCCCGAGCTATTTAAGCGTGCACTACTTGAGGAAAGTGAAAGCATGCGGCGCTTACGCCGCAAAACCTTACTAACCGGCATCTTAACTGAAGAAGAGCGCCAACAACTGCAACCTGACTAATGCGCTCGTTTTTGTTGCCAAAGCAAATACAAACCACACAGCATGATGACCGAGGCACCAAGTAATACACGGCTATCCGGATAAAGCTGCCAAAGCACAATATCAAAACCAATACCCCAGAGCAGAGCGGTATATTCAAAAGGCGCAACAACCGCAGCGGGTGCGATGCGAAAGGCTTCGGTAATAGTTATTTGCCCTAAAAAACCGGCAACGCCAATCAACAAATATACAGACCATAAGGCAGGTTGCAACGGCTGCCAGTTAGGCAGTGCTAAAACGCCAGCGCCTAAGGCTAAAAAGGTCATTAACCAAAATACCATATTGCCAGCACCATCTGAGCGAGCCAGTACTCGTACAGTGATCGCCGATACCGCATAACAAAAAGCGGCCAATAGTGCGCCTAAGGCACCTAAACTAAACCATTGCCCCGCATCAGGCTTTAGCATATAAAACACGGCTGCCAAGCCTATCGCCAATACGACGTAGTGTCTTGGCGCAACGTACTCTTTTAACCACCAAGCAGAAAGTAGCGTAATAATAAAAGGCGCGGCAAAGAAAATTGCATAGGCATCGGCCAAGGCCAGACTTTGTAAACTAAACACAAAAGCCCACAGCATGGTAATGCCCAAAGCGGCACGCAACAGATGCAGCGACCAACGAGCTTTCAATAAATGTTTTACTTGGCCACTCTGCCAAAGCCACAACACGACAAAAGGCCAAGCAAGCGCCCCTCGTAAGCAGGCAATTTGCATCGGACTATGATACTGGGTTAAGGCTTTCATCCCGGCATCCATAGCCGCAAAAAAAGCAACGGCAAGTAACATGGCAATAATGCCACGGGTTGGGCGGTCGTTAGGCAGGTAAGTCATTTATAGACAACTAAAATTAAATTTTGACCATACTACAGAAGCTCGTTGTAACTTCGCAATGTGAATCACAACAATCTTTCAAAAGGAGAGCTTTTCTAAGAAAAAGATAACAGCAAAATGGCCTTACTGCGATTTACTTGGGATAAAGGGTTGCAACACTCTTTTGATTATAAAATCATATCTATTATGCTGTCCTAGGGGTGCGGCTTGAATATCAAGCCCCTGCAACTCAGATGCGATAGTTTGGTTGTTACTTGTGTAGTGTAGATGCAAAGAAACTGCTGTTGTATAACGTACTGTACTATTTGTATTCATTAATTTTTGTTGCGTATTGTGCCAGCGAGCTATGCCATCCTCCACTTTAAGCGGATGTTGTACAAGATTCACATAAATAATATCGGTTATGTCGGGCATGTTTGTTGCCAAAAACTGTTCGACTTGTTCCAATGCTATATTGAATACCTTTAGATTAATCTTTCCTGACCTCACATCAAAAATACCACCTTGCTCATTTACTACTTCTTCAAATCGCTGCTGTACAATGCTGCTTTGATTCATCATAACCGTATATTCTGGCAACAGGCGCAGATTATGATCAACCGCTAATCGGTAGTTAATAACTTCAGAATGCATTGTTTGTGGTAACCACAACCAGATCACTTGCTTTGCAGAGTGTTGCGCCAGAGGATGACTTTTATCAATTGGATTTGGGCGCTCCGGTAGCGTAGGCAATTTACATCCTGCGAGCAAGACAAGCAAAAATGAAAAAAAGAGGACTAATCTCATTTCTGTTTTTTCTTATAGTTGTCAATTTGTGAAAATGCCCGCTCGATAGCAATATCTATCTGTTGGCGATTTTGCAGTAGGGTTTCAAAGCTTTTATAAACGACATCCTTATCGTTATTAAACTGGGCGAGCAATTCAATACCGCCAGCGCCAAAACTCATCGTTTTATCAAATTCGTCTTCAAATGACACAAATACGGACAATCCAGGCAAAGATCCGTTAGTTTGCACAAAAAAAGAACCCAAAACCTTACCCGCTCCAACTCCATCAGCTAACGCGGGCTCTTCTTGACCATCCCAAGATGCAACATACATATTGATCAAATTATTTGAGAAAAATGCTTTTCTAACAACAAGGCCATAATACACAAAAGCATCAATATTCAATTCAGACTTTGCTTGTTGTAAGGCTTGCTGCCAAATCTCATTACTGCGAACCTCATCTCGTTGCCCTGTAAGTGGATCAAATAAATTTGGTTCAGCATCACGTAATTGTGAATGGATTTCATAAAAACGTTCTGATGAGACAAACTGAAATCCTTTAGCTTGCAGTGTCGCTTTGACTCTTGGTTCGATATAAGTTCTTAACGTAGTACTATGCATTTCAAGTCCTGGTTCCATTCTTGGATTGAAAGCCATTACTCTTGGATAGTTAGTTTGTAATTCTGTAGTGTTAAAGTAGTTAACTTTGGTAGTCTGACAAGCAGTCAACAATAATACAGCTAAAATTAAAAAGATATTTTTCATATACAATCCCTTGATATTATTCATTAAAACTAATAGTTAAATTGCCTATCATATTAAAACCAATATTGACATACATTACACTGCCATTAGGTGCTCGGTGCGTATAAGGAGTAGACTCTGTTAACTTAGCAGGATCGGCATGAACTACAACATAATGGGTATTTTCTGGCAAACTTAAACGAAAACGATAGAAAGGGCCTCGAACCGGATGTGGTGTAATAGATAATCCACGGTGCCAATCTTCCAAAGGGCGAAGTGTTCTGATTAGTTGCTTTTCACTATCCAATAAGGTTATCAAGGGATAGATTAGATCAGCATGAGTTATAAAAGCACCGTTTACCCAACTGGTAATTTCGATGAACCGACTTGCTTCGGGCTTTTCCAGCGCAACGAAATGACTCTTTCCTTGACTAAACTCGAAAACTGCTGCATCAGATAATACATACTCTATCAAGTGAGCTGACGAAACTCTCTGAAAATCTAGTTTCGAGATACTCTGGCAACAGCTTTCGATTTTCTGTAGCCTAGCTTTTGCTTTGTCAGGAGGCAAAGCAGCACAACCACAGAGTAAAGCCATCAGAAAGACACTAAGTATAAACCGCATTTTTATAATTTTTATTGCAAATAATAAAATTATCATAATTCGAGTTTTTCACCTAAGCAATAAAATTTTAACGAATAAAATGAAATTTCATCAAATAATTGTAGATACTGAAGCTCATAATTGAGTACAAACTTAAAGAAAAGTGCGCATCTGAAATTTGTACTGGTGCTTTGATTATGTGAAATACCCCGTGACTTCGCTTCGCTACGATAAAGGGGTTTTATCGAAATTTTTTGATAAAAGGGCTTAAATTAAATTACGAACAACGACGAAGTGAGGCGTTTTCAACAGCATAGCCTTGCTCAGCTAGCCAGTTAAAAGCAGACTGTTCTTCAGTATAAACGCGGCGTTCAAAGGTTAGCGTTTTCTCAATAATCATTTTATCTAACTGATAGCGTTTTACGCTGTGCGGGCAGTAAACTTGCGCCGTTAATACCAAACCATTATGCAAACACCAAGTTACTAAGTCTTGAATAATAGGCTCAATTTCAGGCGTACCCAATTGCCAATCATCTAGATAAACAATATGAGCCCAAGGTCGTCCTTTAAACTGACTCGCCTCGTGTTTAAGGGCTTTGCTGTAGTCAGACGCAGCTCGCTCGTCCCAACTGCCACTGATGCAGGCTAATAAAACGTTGTTTTCAGTCCAAAGTTGGAAAGGATTTAACGCTACCATTGGTTACACCTCTTACTACTGAGCTTTAAGCTTAGCATCTTTTACTGTGCTTTATACATGAAGACATTGATATGCCATAAGTTTACGACTTAAAAGTATTATCACTATGACTAAAAGTGACTGAAGAGCTAGTTAATCTATACAAAAACTACCAGCTTGTTACTAAACCGCCGGCCAAAGCACCCAGCAAAACTAATTGCCAAGCAGGCCTATGCCAAAATTGCAACGCCACAAACCCGATTAGCGCTAATGCTAAATCCATGGGGCTAAAAATACTGCTTAGCCAAATCGGTTGATATAAAGCTGCCAGTAAAATCCCTGTCACACTGGCGCCTACCCCAGCCATACACCGGCTAACCTTAGCTGAGCTTCGCAGTGTTTGCCAGTAAGGTAACACTGCCGCCAAAACCAAAAAAGAAGGCAAAAAAATCGCTAACAACGCCAACACGCCACCAAGCCAACCAGTAATAGATCCAGTAGCAGTGGCGCCTAAAAACGCAGCAAAGGTAAACAGCGGCCCCGGTACAGCTTGCGCTGCAGCATAACCGGCTAGAAAAGTGTCGGCATCAACCAACCCTGTAGGTACCACTTCGGCTTGCAGTAACGGCAGCACCACATGGCCACCACCAAATACCAAGGCGCCAGCACGGTAAAAGATATCAATCAACTGTAGCGCTGCGGTAGGATAAAGCGGACTAAACAGCGGTAAGCCGACTAACAAAACTAAAAATAACACACCAAAGGCATTCGCTGCCGAAAATGATAAGGTTAAGGGTAAAGTACGCGTCCCCGTGGTGGTTTCATTTGTGAGGTAAAGATAACCTAATAACCCGCCTAACAGAATGACGGCAGGTTGCAACCACACAACTGGCAGCAGCAAAATTAGCACCGCACTTAGCGTCATAATGCTGACTTTGGCAGACGTATTACAGAGCGTTTTGGCCATACCCCAAACAGCATGCGCCACCACTGCAACAGCGACCAGCTTTAGGCCATGTAGCACACCTTGCGTTAATTCACTTTGCAGAAAAGGTAGGCTTACACTAAACACGATTAACAGCATTGCGGATGGCAAAGTAAAGCCTAACCAAGCCGCCAAAGCACCGCGGTAATGACCACGCAATAAGCCAATAGCCAACCCCACCTGACTACTAGCAGGACCGGGTAAAAACTGACATAGCGCTACGAGCTCGGCATAATCTTGTTCAGATAACCATTGGCGTTTCTGCACAAACTCGGTACGAAAGTACCCAAGATGCGCCACTGGGCCACCAAAAGACGTCAGGCCAAGGACTAAAAAAATCCGGAATAAGCTCCAAAAGCTGCTGCTGGAAAAATCTGTATCATGCCTCACACTGCTCTCACTTTTTACACTCAGCTAACGCTGGTCATAGCCAAAATTAAGAAGTCATATTAGCATTTTTCGGATATATCAATGCCATAACAGGCGCAATAATGGTTGCAATAACGGCCACTATCAAACCAATCAACGCTAACTTAAAGGTATCATCGTTTGCTGTTGAGCTATAAAATAATGAAATGGTCAAAAATGTTGTCACCATACTTGCCATTATAGAAGTATTTCTGGCGGATATAACGATGGCGTGTGGACTATCAATCAATAACATTAAACAACAATGCGCAAAGGCTATCGCAACAATGAGTAGACTAAAGCGTGCCTTTAGCAAACTCACCCAATCAAAGGTCCCCCAAGTTGTAATAAGCGCAACAATCAATCCGATAACAGACACCAGAATACCCAATTTACCCACACCAACTTTATCGGTTTTGACCACTGTGTTACAACAAAGCCCCAGAATACTGTAAACAGTAAAGGCTAATGTGCTGATTAAAATCTTAAACTGCGTGTCATTAAAGGTATTGGCACTTATTACACTGATCCCTACCAACCCAGTAAAGATAAGCGAAATAACAAAGGTTAAAATAAGGTATTTTTGCATAGTCTTCCCTGCTATATGAAATTACACAGCCTAAGTTCACACGACCTGATACTCTTTAGATAAAGCACTTAAAAGTTTGCCTACAAAGTAACCACATGCTAATGTTGATTATGAAACATTTGCTACATATAAATCATTTAGTTGTTTCAGGGTAAAGCAATTTTTTTACAGCTTCAACTATTAAGGATAAGTCATGAAGAATATCTTAACGATAGGATTACTTTCAGCTTTTGTTATGGGCTGTTCAACTGTACCGACAATGTCTCTTAATGATAGAGATGTTGCATTTAGCCAATTTGTCACTAATGAGAACCTTGCCAGTGTTGATAAGATTACCAGCTTTAAATTCACTAAGTGGAAATCGCTATCAGATAGTTATTTAATCGTAACCGCGGCACACAAAAGGGACTATCTGATCAATACTCGAGATAAATGTTATGACTTGAATAATGCAAAAAGTATTCAATTAAACCTTACCTCAGATAGCACCATCAACATTGAAAGTGATTCCATTTCAACGTCTGGCGTTCAAAGATGTTTTATTGAGTCGATTTATCCCATCAGTAACGAGCAATCGAGTTATCTAGCAAATATTGGAAAATCAAACAGTAGTGTAAGTGATAGCCAAAATAGCGAGTAATTCTCTCGCTGCCGCACTAATCACTGGCCTGCAAACTTGAAACACACCTCCCAGAGCAAAGTGTACTATGCATTTACCACCTTGCTCGATTTCTAAGTATCTTGACAGTTGTTCAATTTTATTTGAGCCCTTGGCTGCGGTAGAATTTTTGTAACAGCAGCAGGGATGCTGCGCAGGCTGAGTGGGCACAGGGACGTGATCCTCGAAGCCGGTGGAGAAAATTACTACCCTGCTAAGGGCGTTGCACCAATCTAAAATTTGCGGTTACTCAATGTTACCTAGGTTCTGGAATAGTGCGTTCGACAACTCAGCTCGACTTAAACTCAAGGCTGCGAAAACACTTCGGCTAACCACTGCCATACCCTTTGCTGCTGCGCCTGAGCAAATTCATGCCCCATCTCAGGCCACAACTCTGTCACTAAATGCTGTTCAGCGCCATGCGCCTGCCAAACCTGCTGCAGCTGTTGATAAGCCTGTAAAGTGCCGGTTGCTGGCATTAACTTGTCTTTAGCACCAGTAATAAACAGCGCGGGTTTTGGCGCGGCAATGGCGGCGATATGCGGATAATCTAACTGCGTCGCAAGGCCAGGATGGGTCATCCAAAATGTACTTTGCCCACGTAACTGGTTATTGCCGGGCGTCATAGTCGTATCCAAGGTAGTCATCCAACTGATTGCAGCGGTGGCTTTAATATCATCGGTTAACGCCGACAACTGCCACGCCCGAAACGCGCCCATCGAAAAGCCTATAGCAGCAATTCTATTGTTATCACTGGCGGCAAGTTGTTTTAAAAAGGCGGCTAAACGCAGATCTTCATAGGCAGCAAAACCTGCCAAAGAACGGCCTAATTGCAAAAAATTAGCGGCTAAAGCTTGCTGAGTGTCGTAAGTTAAACTGCCACGCTCGCCCCAGCCCAAGGTATCAGCCGCTAACACCAGATAGCCTTGTTGTGCCAGCTCATCGCCAATAAACTTGCCGCCATAATGACGTTTCACCCAAGCCTGCGCATCCGCTAACTTGCTGTCGCTAGCAAAAGGTTGCACCAGCTTCTCTTTACCGATACTGAAATGCGCGCCATGATCATGCAGCAGTAACACCGCGGGAAACGGGCCCGTGCCATGGGGGCGGAGCAATAGTACAGGTACAGGATTTCCCGTCGTTAAGCTAATTAACCAGCGCTCCGCCTGATAACCATTACGTGACTCTTGCGCCAGTAGCACAGGTGAAAATGGCACGGCTTGCTCTGGCCAGAGCAATGCCTGGCGTAGTCGCTCCCGAGCATGCTGTCGCCACGGCAAGATGGCTAGACTTGGGTCTGCTTGCCAAGCCGCCGTAAAGCGTGCTTCAGCTTTTAGTTGTTGATAAAAAGTCGGTAAGGCAGCTTCTGCTAGCACACCAGATCCGGTGGCGGCAGCGTGAAAAGTAAGCAGAGCAATAAAACCTAGCAGCACACTTTTTATATAGTTAAGGTTAAAGGCCCGAGCGAGCCTTTTAACATGAGGTCGGTAACATTTTAATCGGCTTGGCATAGGGCTTAAATAAACGCTATTGAGTTAGCTATACCCTAAGCCAGTTTGCCAAAAAGCGAAATGCCATATCTGAACGATAAGTAAAATAGCGCCATGTTCAGAGCTGCGCAGCCACTCAGCCGCGTTGTATCTTAAACACACTATCCGCAACCACGCGTTGCAACTGTACCTCCAACAATAAAGTTTGGTGTGGTGCAAATAGTCGCTCGAGTTCAGAAATAGGAATCCTAAGCCCTGCTGCGGCATTGGCTGCAATCGTATTAAAACCAACAGGTTGTCTTGGCGGTTTAAAGTGCGGCTGGGCACTAAAACTAAGGTAAAGCTGCTGAAATTTGCGGTCTTGTCGCAGCATATCCAACACCTCAAGATCAAAATAAAAGGCCCGATTGGCCGGATCTTGGCTAAAAGCATGCACATGACGCAAAAAGCGTCGGTACAGGTTTTCTTCAAATTGATTGTCACTGGCTGCGGTGCGATACATTTCCAGAAAATAATCCAAAACACCTAGCCCGTGCTGATCGGTTAAGCGACAAAGGATCTGACTACGTTTATTCTGCTGCGAATTAGCCGGTGGATTTAAGCTATCTAACTGTTGCTGCCAGGCAAAAGCGTGCTGCGGATCGGTTTGATAATCCTTATCCGTCACCGTTAACGCGCTAAACAAGAGTGACGCAGTAAGCTTATTTGCTGGCGCATGACGGCCTTTAAAAGTAATAGTGCTATGGTTTTCTGTGGGTAACACTGAAAACGCAATGGCGCCCTGACTATTCCGCCAGCTTAAACTGCCTGGGATCAGTTGCTGTTGCTCATCCAAGGCTAAGCTTAGGTAACGGCAATTAAGATTAGCGCCACAAATTCGCACCGTGCCATCTGAGCCAGTTTCATTGGCAATGGCACTAATACCGCTGTAGCCTGTGTCGCCAATAAAAATCGTACTGAGCATTTTGCCTGCGCCATACCACGTATCTGCAGCAAATAAATCGCGCAGTGCCAGTTGACGCGTGTAGTCAGAGGCTAATTCCAAGCCGGTTAAAACCGCCGCGCCTGTTTGAAAGCCGGGTTGATTCCAACCTTTTACGGCGCGGCCATAAAAGCTTCGCCCCTTGTGAGCAAGATGCGATCCAAAATTGGCGGGCGCTAATTGCACAAAGCGCTTTATCGGATTACTGCTCGCACTGTAATACTGGGTAAACCAATGACGAGCCACTAAAGCACCGGTGCTATGTACCACGATATCGACACTTTGCGGCGCCGTGGGGAGATCTAAGGCTAACCAGGCTTTCTGCATCGCCTGGGCTAAATCGGCATAATTGACCTCATCATGCATAGATAACCAATCAGCCAAATATAAGGGTTGCACTGCTTCACCAAAACGCGTTTTAAGAAAGTGTGCAAGGGCTTTGAAGGAACTGCTGTTATCACTCCAGCCATGTAAAATGACAATAGGGTTACGCATCAAAACCTCCTGTTAAAATGCCGAAAAATGCCATTATTGGCGTAAAGTACAACCGGTGTTGAGCTGAAAAGCGATCCAGTCCGAACGAGGTCACTGAGCACACCAAAGCATATACTGTGCCCGTTCACCAGTATAGCTTTTAAGCGCGGCTTCTGCCGCAGCATTTAACGGCTGCTGTATAACAAAGCCCTGCTTATGCCAATACGGCAAGGATCCTTGCACCGCAACCAAGGCTAGAGTACTCAACCCCAGCTCGGCAGCATATTGCTTAGCCTGCATCAGTAACGCCCTAGCAACACCTTGGCCCCGAGCTTGGTCGCTCACTCCAATATCATGTAAATAGAGTAGCTCAGGTTTCTGCGCAACGGCAAAGGGTGAAGCTAAAACCGTTACTTTACCGAGTAACGCAGGATAACTAAATAAATAGGCTAATAGCTCTCCATCAGCCGCTTCGGCTAACCAGCAGCTTTGTGGGGCGCTGGCTAAACGTTGACTAAGCAGCGCGGGAGGTTCATACAACGCATCCGAATAGCATTGGTCTTGTAAGTCAATCACGGCGGGCAAATCGGCATGCTGAATCAAGCGGATCTTAACTGACATGTTCAACCTGATCT
Organism: uncultured Rheinheimera sp.; assembly: GCA_964577005.1. Taxonomy (GTDB): domain Bacteria; phylum Pseudomonadota; class Gammaproteobacteria; order Enterobacterales; family Alteromonadaceae; genus Alishewanella. The sequence continues at coordinate 4,365 of CAZNXI010000021.1, read as the reverse complement.
TTAACATAGGTTAACGCAGCCACAATGGCAGCGACTTGCGCCAAAATACATTGCTCAGGCGTGCTGTTTGGACTATCCGGATACACTTCCGTGGTCGTGACATAGGGCGCGGCAGTCATACCACCACATAAGCCTAACGCCGCTTTTGGATAATTTACCACGCCAAACTGTGCTAAAGGCTCACCGATTAAGCAACCTTGCTCGTCAGCCGGGGCAATATGAGTGACCTTAGCCACCGCTTGAATAATCGCTTGTTGAAAAGCTGCTTCTGGTTTTTCCGTATCACCAACCAGATAAAACCCGTCAGGAATATTCCAATTCGTGTTAACTGAACCATCTCGTGCCGCTTTAGCGGGGCGAAACTCACTGTTATCGCTATCCGTGGTTTCATGCAAATCAATATGTAACAGTGGCGTAACACCAAGCGTTAACAGGTAATCGCGAAACAATGCTGCCTCGGCAGCAGGGCTTTCTGGCACAAAGGAGCGATTTGGATCAACGGCTAGCGGATTCCAGCGATTAATCGTTTCATAAGCCCAAGGGCTGATACAAGGCGCAATTAACAGATTAAAATCGTTTAAAAATGCGCTTGCTGCGGTCGCGGCAAAACGCAACGCCCCTTGCACACCACTGGTTTCATAACCATGCACACCACCAGTGATCAAGGCTAACGGTTTATGTGTTTGCCAATTATGGCTTTTTAGTAAAAAAAGCGGATATTGCGTAAAGCCAACAGGGCGATAATCTACCATACCGTACTGTACCAACTCAAAAGTGTTAGTGAGGGCCGGTAACTGGGCTAAAACCTCGGATTGATAGCTTCTTTTGTGCTGTTGCTCCTGTAGCCACTGCTTTTTTTCGGTGTCAGTCCACGCCTGACCCGGTGTACCAATATGATAAATAAAAGGTTCCATAAACTTGACCTGCCGTACTATAAAAACTCAACTATACACCAAGTTGGACTGCATATGCTCTGCTGCCCTCGCATGCGAGTGTATTTCCAGCTTGAGCCGACTCTTTGCCACTGTTAAGCTAACTTGATATTGCGTTTTATGTTAATTTTAAAAGGACTGCTAATGCCATTGGCTAGCTCACTCACCATACATATCGATCCGCATGCTTGGCCACAAGAAGGATTATCGCCATTTAACAAAATAATCTGTACTGCGATTCTATTATCAACGCTACTAGCCATTTTAGAAACCGAACCGGTTTTAACTGAAAATTACCAGAGCCTATTTTTCGGTCTAAACCTCGTGTTTTTTGCCTTATTTAGTGTGGAGTTACTGCTAAGAATTTATATTGCCCCCTACTCCCAAGCACACGCCGGTATATCACGTGTACGCTTTATATTCTCTGGCTGGACGCTGTTGGATATCGCTGTGCTACTGACGTTTATTCCGGTTTCTGAAGAATTGCCATTACTCGTCATTAGATTAATTCGGGTATTTAGGATCATTCGAGTGTCGCGCCTCACTCGCTTTAACTATTCTTTGACCTTATTACTTAACTCTATTTCGAATAGAAAAACTGAATTAGGCATCAGCTTTATAATTGCCATGGGTTTATTGTTACTCACTTCGATCTTGCTATATCTAGTAGAAGGTAGCAGCAACCCAGATGATTTTGGCAGTATTCCGCGGGCTATGTGGTGGTCAATTGCCACACTCACCACAGTAGGCTATGGCGATGTCACACCACTTTCGCCATTGGGTAAGTTTTGCGCAGGGTTAACCGCATTAATAGGTATCGGCATAGTCGCTATGCCAACAGGCATTCTAGCAGCAGCTTTTAGTGAGGCTTACCAGCGAGCAAAAAACGACAAGGAAAGCTCAAAGTAACCTAAACGGACTGAAACGAACTTAAAGATAAAGACAAATTGAAATAGCAGCAATATGATTCAGAGCAACGGCAAAATATTTTTTAGACGCTTAATTGCTAATTGACATTAAGCACTATTTAACAAACGCTTTTTCATAATTCGCCTATAAAAAAACCCGCTAATAGCGGGTTTTTTATCGGAACAGAGTTCTTATAAGCTTACGTTTTTAATACGAGCCTTCTCTCTAATGTAACCTTCCATAGCACGTGTTTGACGAACTACAGCAGGATCATTTTTAGCTTGTTGCAACGCACGGAAAGCTTCACGAATTTGGCCGAGCGAAAGATGCGCATCAACCATACTCATATAAACTCTTCCTGAATTGCTAGAATCAAGCGCAAGCGCAGCATTGAATGCTTTTAAGGCATCATTATACTTCTGAATATTTAACAATGCATAGCCTTGGCGACGGAATGGTTCGGCTTCGTTAGTTAACTTTGCTAACTCGCCGTAGTACTCTGCTGCTTTGGCAAATTCACGAGCAGACTGAAAGTTAGATGCTATTGCATTTAACATAGTGCGGTCTTTTTTAATGACACCGCTTTTCAAGTATTTCTCGTAAATCGTGGCCGCTTTGTAAGGAATATTATTATTCGCATACATTTGGCCAAGCATTTTTAACTCAGACTCAGATTGTAAGTAACCATTGGCATAAGCAATCTGGAAAGCACTAAGCGACTTTTGATAATCTTCAACTAGCGTATAAAAATTACCTAAGTACACCCAATACTGACGCTCATCCGGAAACAATTGCACCATAGTTTCAACAGTTTCAATGGTTTTCGGGTTGTTTTTAGCTTCAAAATAAGCGCCCATTTTCAGCAAATAATGCTGTTTGTTGGGCTCTTTGGCAAAGCGAATAGCGTTATCAATTGGTGTGATTACCTTGGCGTAATCCTGCAGTTGATAATACGCATTGGCAATTCGCAAATAGACATCTGCATCATTTTCACCAGTAAAACGTAACCACGTTTCGTAGTTTTTAACGGCTTCCCGATGCATATTCTCCATCGATTGCAGATCTGCAAGTAATTTTAACGCAGCAGACTGGTCACCGAAACTTAACACATCTGGCTTAGTTGCTTGTTCTAAGTACTTAATTGCTTGCTTTACGTCTTTCGTCGCATAAATATTACCGATAAAACGCGCCAAGAAAGCATTATCAAACTCGCTACCGCCACGAATCTCACTTAATACTTTAAGTGCTTCGTCAACTTTTTCTTCACTGTAAAGCTCAAAAGCTCTGGTAACACCACGCCCAACTCTCTCACCAGGCAATTGAGTTTTACGTGCTTTACGTTCCTCGATCTTTGCCCGGTCAGCATCAGTCAAGGTTACTTGAGCCATAGCAGGTACAGTAAGTGTAAAACTGGCGGCGGCAAACAACGCTGAGGTTAATAAAGATAATTTTTTCATTTCTTTAGCCTCACTGTGCCATATCTAAGGTAAAGTCAAGCTGAACCTGTTGGCCTGGCTGACGCTCGGGTTTACCGTCGACCACTTTCGGGCTGTATTTCCAACGGCGTAACGCACGAATTGCTTCGCGGTCAAATACGCGACGAGGTTCAGCTTCAATTACTTCAACCTCATCGACACTACCGTCTTCCATAATGGTAAAACGCAGTTTTACCCAACCCTGTAAGCCATCACGGGCAGCTTGTACCGGATAACGCGGCTCAATCCTAACGATAGGCGTTGCATCACCATCGCGTAACAATGAACCTGGGTTACCTAGGCCTGTATTAACTCCCAGATCAAGACCTGGCAAATTAAACGAAACACCACCCGCAGTATTGCTCATTTCTGGCTCAGGCTGCGGCTGCTGTGGCGGCTGCGCCGGTGGCGGTGGTGGCGGTGGCGGTGGAGGATTCCGCGTCTGTGTATCTGAATCTGGCGGCGTCGTATTGATCTCAATGATAATACGCTCCTGCTCAGGAGGCCGGCGCTCGCCGCTGCCCTGAATGAGCAGCGCCATAATCAGAAACAACAGGAACGTTACCACAGCACCGATAATTAACGATGATAGGAAACGTACCATAATTAGTTATTCTCCCCAGCGATAGTAATCACCAGTGATGGATCAGCTACTTTAATCTGGTCCATAACTTCCATTACTATACCGTGTTTCGCTTCTTTGTCAGCCTGCACGATAATAGTATCAGTTGGCGACTCTGCTCTTAAACGCTCGATGTTTGCTGCTACCCGCTCAACATCTACCGGACGTTTATCCATCCACACTTCACCGTTAGCACGAATTGCAATAAAGATGGTTGCACTTGGCTTTTTGGTCGCTTGCGTGGCTTCAGGTTTGTTGACATCAATACCGGCCTCTTTCACGAAAGAAGTCGTAACGATAAAGAAGATCAACATAATGAAAACGATATCCATCATCGGCGTGATGTCGATTGCGGCTTCTTCGTCTTCGCGTATACGTTTACGTGCCATAAAATTCTCTCTTAATGATGCGGTAAGCTGTCAACGAG
>CAZNXI010000020.1:0-29117 GCA_964577005.1 uncultured Rheinheimera sp. | reverse complement strand
GCTATGCAGGGCTTTTTTTTCGCGTTAAGCTGAGTTTCTTTCCAACAGGAGCATAGCAGGATGAAAACAATAGCTCTGGTTGCACACGATGGCAAAAAGCAGGCATTGCTGCAATGGGTTAGTGCACACAAAGCGTTTTTTGCTGGCAAGAGTCTTGTCGCGACAGGAACCACCGGCAAGTTGGTAGCAGAAGCTTTGCAGCAGGAAGTCAGGTGCGTGGCCAGTGGGCCTTTGGGTGGTGATCAGCAAATTGGGGCTATGATTGCCGAACAAAAAATTGATTGGTTGGTATTTTTTTGGGACCCGCTATCGTCACAGCCACATGATCCGGATGTCAAAGCCTTAATTCGCTTGGCTGTGGTGTGGAATATTCCTGTCGCCTGTAATCAGGCGACTGCTGACTTTATTATTCATTCAACTTTATACCAGCAAGGCTACCGCCGCGAGGTGCCTGACTTCACGCTCTATCAGCAGCGCTTAGAAAAATAATGTCTGCTGGTCTAAAGCTGTCGCAATAATGCTTCCGCCGCTGCTTTTTCGCTAAAAGTAGGGCTGTCTGCCAGCAGCAACTGCAGTATGGTTTTGGCTTCATCTTGGCGTTGCAGTTGAGCTAAAGTGTAGGCCAGATGAAAGCGGGTGGCGGGTTCAGCAGCATTCAGGGCATTAGCCTGCCGCAATACCGCCAGTGCTTGCTGATGCTGCCCGGTTTTACTGAGTATCCAACCGTAAGTATCTAATGCTGCGGCGTGCTTCGGCGCCAACTTTACCGCTGTTTCAGCATGCTGCAGCGCTTTAGTGCTGTTTGACGGCAGATACAGGTTTGCCAGGTTATTATGTAATGCAACATCATCGGCATAAGCGCCTGTTGTTAGTAACGCTTCATATTGCTCTATTGCCGCAGAAAATTGCTGCTGATTGACATAGTGTTCAGCTAACAAGCGCCGTAACCAGATAAAAGTCTCGTTGGTGCGCAAGGTGTTTTGTGCAAGCTGGCTAAAGCCTTTAGCATCAACATCTTGTTTAGCCAGCTGATACAATTTTACCCAGACCAGCTGGAAGCTTGGGTCAAGTTGCAAGGCGCGCTTAAACATGGATACTGCTGTTGCTGTGTCCTGCTTAAGCAGCGCCAGATCGCCTGACAACATTGTTATATTAGCGTCTTTTGCTGCGTGGGGTTGTAAGCGGCGTAGCCATTTAGCCGCCGATCCAGCATCTTGCGTGAGTATGTAATGATTAACTAACTCTAACTGAATTAATCTGGCTTGAGGCTGCTGTTGCTGAGCTGCGATCAGGCTTTGTTCAGAGCCACTGTAGTTAGCCAGTTCACGTTGCAATATTGCCAGCCGCAGCAATTTATCTGCATCATTCTGCACCAGGCTTCGCAGCAATTCTGTGACATAAACCGCTTCACTGCTGCGTGTTAGTAGTTTAAGCAGCTGAGCTTTCTTCCATAGCAAGGGCTCGTCAAGAAAACGGCGATCCAGACCTTTATTAACAATAGCCAGGGCGTCGGCATAGTTTTTTTGCTGCATATACAGCTCAAACAGCAAGTCATCTGCAGGCGGGTAAGGTACCACAGCGCTTATTTTTTGTAGCAGTGCTTCAGCATCGGCTAAACGGCCGCTATTGATATAACTTAGTGCCAGCAAGGTTGGGGCCGGTTTATAACTGCTGTCTGCATTAACCAGTGGTTCAAGCAGCAAAATAGCCGTGTTGGCGTCGTTTTCAGCTATAGCTATTTTAGCCAGATTAAACTGTGCTGCCCTATGCTCGGGTTCTTGCTGTAGTATTTGCTGCAACAGTTGTTTTGCTGCGTTAGGTTGCTGCAACTTCAGCAGCACTGCTGCCTTAAAGTTAAGATAACCGCTGTTATCCGGTGCTTGGTCAAGCAGTGTATTGATCAAGCTCAGTGCCAAATCATAGTTAGCGTTTTCCAGGGCAAACAAAGCCTGATTGGTAGTAATTAGGGCAGAGCCGCCGTGCTGTTGCTCAAATTGGCTGATCAACTGCTGCGCTTGAGCACTTTGCACAAGTTTCTTTAACACTGCGGCATGCAATACTGCAAATTCAGCATTGTCGGGATATTGCAAACGCAATGCAGCAATCAGTTGCTCTGCTTTGTTTGCCTTGTTTGTCATGATATACAAGGTTGTCAGCAACTGTGCCAGCTCGGGCATGGTGTTCAGATGGCTAATATGTTGTTCAAGTAGCTGTATTGCCGAACTGGTTTCTTGCTGTCGCATATAAATCCGCGCCAGAATAGCAACGGCATTTAAGTCTGCTGGCGCAAGCTGTATATAGGCGATGAGGTCGCTGCGGGCTTTTTCGTAGCTGCCCTCAACATATGACAGTAAGGCTCGGCTGTATAGACGCGATGGTTGAGCTTCTATTTGTTGGCGGGACATTTGCCACAGCAAATCACTGAGCTGCTTCCCGGCAACAGCTGACGTTGTCGCGTGTGGCTTAACCGCCGATAGCCAGGCCGCAAGTAATAAAGCGTAGGGATCTTCAGGGGTAAATTGTAATATCTGATGCACAGTTGCTTCAGCTAGTTCGAGCTTTTGTTGGCTGACATAATTCCGTAGCAATGCCCGGCGCAGCAGAGGATCTTGTGGGCTGAGCGCTGTTGCTCTCTCATAGAATGCCTGAGCTTTTACAACATTACCATTAAGTTGTAGCCACTCAGCTCGCAGTTGCAGGCTTTGCGGATTGTTGGTATCAAGCTGCAGCGCTTGTGTAATTAAGTTGTCTGCTTCATCGTATCTGCGTTGCTTTAAACGCAGCGCGGCTTTACTGTTTAACAACCGGACCGAATTACTCTGTAGTTTATTGGCTGCGGCATAATGTGCCTCAGCCTCGTCGATGCTTCCGGCATTCAGGTGCGCTGCTGCTGATAACAGGTGCCAGTCAAATTGTTGTGCTGCGGCTAACTGATGGCGTTGGCCAATGGCAAGGACCTGCTGATATTTACCGGCAAACAAATAAGCGCTGGCTAATTCTTCCAGCATTGCAGCAATATCGGCATTGCCGTCTAACGCCTCTTCGAACTCGGTAATTGCCTCATTAAAATAGCCCTTGTGTAACAGTACTTTACCCATCAGAACTTTAGCGGGGATATGAGCCGGTGCTTGTTGCAGTACATTTTTAAGGTGAATATAAGCGGCGTTAGGATTAGCCTGACCAAAGGCCTGTACAGCCATTTCGAAATCTTCGTCAACACTGGCTAAAGTGCTAACCGACCAAAGTAAGCATAGTCCACAGACTAGATGTTTGCCGTTCCAGTGCATAGTAGGTCAGACTCCTTCTGATAAACACAGACCTAGTGTAGCGGCTAATGAAGGCTGATGCACGGAGAACAATAAGAGAGAGTTAGCAATTACTGGTTGAAGAAGGTAGGCCGCAAACTGCGCGGCCACCTAGGGTCCTGTTTCGTCGTCCTGTCGAAGCTATCCATTGCTTATCGTCCCTGTCTCCATCCCGGAGTGTTCCCAAAAGCGTCCTGCCTGTCCTGAGTTCCATTGCGTTATCTTCCTGACAACGCGCTCACATCCTGTGAGGTTCCTAACGACATCCCTGCATACTTCAGCGCCTGTGAAGAGTTTGAATCTGACCGTTCGTCCTGAACGTGTCGTGCCATCGTCCTTGTGCTATCCTAGCCTGGCGTTGCTTCCTGCATGGTGTTCTGATTTCCTGTCAGAGTGTCTTTGTGTCGACAAGGTAATTATGTACGGAGTTGCACTGCTGTGGCATGGCTTTTTTGATAAAAGCGCAGTGTAATATTATTGTAAAGTGGCAAATTTGTCGCTAATTCTGATTATTATCAATTGGTTACTAATTTTATACCGCTGTGGTGCAAGGCAAAAATAGCGTTTAAACTTACTTGTTTGTGAGATATATCTCACAATTGTGGCGGCATAAACGGCGCATTATCTTACCGCCACTGTGTCAGCTTAGAATAAAAGGACGAATATGGCCCGGGAACAATTGGGTGTTTGCGCTGAAGCGAATCTGCACGGCAGCTATTTGTTGCTGAATGCGCAGGAAGGACATGAGCGGGTATTACGTAGTAAGCTGGCGCGTTTACCGCAATTGTTTGATCGTCTGGCAGAACACTTCTCCGAGTCCATGCTCACCGGCGTGGTAGCTGTAGGGAGTAACTATTGGGATCTGCTATATCCTGGTGCCCGACCTGCCGGTTTAAGTGCGTTGCCTGATTTATCTGCTGCTGATATAGATCTGGCTGCGGTACCAATAGATCTTTTGGTCCAAATCCGTTCTGATCGACTGGATGTCAACATTATCGCCTGCCAGCAAGTGCTGCAATTGTTGCATGGGCACATTGAAGTACAAGATTTGCTACAAGGGTGTCGGTATCTGGATGGCCGCAACCTTACCGGCTTTATTGATGTGCCCTGGAACCCTAAAGCTCGCAACCGACGACAGATCAGCCTGATAGACGCTGCTGTACAACCGGTTTTTGCCGGGGGGAGTTATGTTTATTTGCAGCAATTAGCCTTTGATCATGCCGGCTGGAACCAACTGAGTCTGGCTACACAAGAAGATATTATGGGGTTTAACAAAGTTAGCGCCCAACCATTAGATACCGGCAGAATATTGCCAGATAGCCATCGTCTGATGATGCAGCCAGTGCTAAATATGCCCGAAATTTTAATGCAAAATATGCCCAGTTATCAGGTAAAACAACAAGGCTTGATCCAACTGGCTTTTGCTGCTTCGGCAACGGCTTTACATACCCAATTACGACACCGGTGTGGTTTGTCTGATGGCAGCAGCGGCCATGATTTGTTGCTTAATTATCACCTTATCGAGTTAAGCGCGGCTTTTTTTGCACCTTCAATCAGCTTTCTTGAGCTGGCAGCAAAGGTCTGACATTTAGCTCAGACCTTTTCAAACAGTTCAGTCACTTTTTGCAGGGTAAAGTTGATGTTTTTTACACTCTGTGGCGCAATAAAGATGGTGTCATCACCGGCGATAGTGCCCAATACACCTTCTGCTTTGCCAACCGAATCCAGCAAACGGGCAATCAGTTGTGCCGCGCCCGGGCTGGTGCGGATAATGATCATTACATCGTTGTGTTCAATATCTAGCACCAGCTGGCGCAACGGGCTTTTGGTGGTTGGTACGCCTAATTCAGGTGGTAAGGTATACACCATTTCCTGTTTGGCATTGCGGGTGCGCACTGCACCATACTTACTTAGCATGCGCGACACTTTAGACTGACTGATGTTGTCAAAACCTTCCTGTTTTAAGGCGTCAACAATTTCACCCTGAGAGCCGAAGTTTTCGGTTTTTAACAGTGCTTTAAATGCCTGAATTAAGGCTTCCTGTTTGGCTTGCTTAGTCATGCCGTGCTCTTACCTCTTATTACGTCGGGTTATGTTAGCAAAGTTCAATCTGTCTGACACTTAGTGCAGTAAAGTACACTAAAATTCGCTAAAATGCTTAGACTTTAGGCTTAAGCTATTTGTATTTTCGGCGCGGTTTCAGTATTGTTGGCGCGCTTTTATTCAAACGTCTTCAAGGGAGATAATCATGAAAGTTGCCGTTTTAGGTGCCGCCGGTGGTATTGGTCAGGCATTATCGTTATTACTGAAATTAGATTTACCTGCGGGCACGGATTTAGCGCTGTACGATCTGGCACCTGTTACACCAGGTGTTGCGGTAGACTTGAGCCATATCCCAACAGCTGTAAAAGTGACAGGTTTTGGTAAAGAAGATCTGAATAAAGCGTTAGTTGGTGCAGATATCGTGATGATCCCTGCAGGTATGCCACGTAAACCGGGTATGGATCGCTCTGATTTATTCAATATTAATGCCGGTGTGGTAAAAACTCTGGCTGAAGCTATTGTACAGCAGTGTCCAAAAGCGCTGGTGGGTATTATTACTAACCCGGTGAACACAACAGTGGCGATTGCGGCTGACGTGTTCAAAAAAGCAGGTACTTACGACCCACGCCGTTTGTTTGGTGTAACTACGCTGGATGTTATCCGGGCTGAAACCTTTGTCGGCGAGCTAAAAGGTAAAAACCCGGCGGAAGTAGCAGTGCCGGTTATTGGTGGCCACAGTGGTACTACTATTTTGCCATTATTATCTCAGGTAGCCGGTGTTAGCTTTACTGATGACGAAGTGGCATCGTTAACACACCGCATTCAGAACGCCGGTACCGAAGTGGTTGAAGCCAAAGCCGGTGGTGGATCAGCGACCTTGTCTATGGGCCAGGCAGCAGCACGCTTTTGTATTTCACTGATCAAAGGTCTGCAGGGTGAGGCAGTAACTGAGTATGCCTATGTTGAAGGCAATGGCGAACATGCTCGTTTCTTTGCTCAGCCAATTACGCTGGGTAAAAACGGCGTAGAAGCATTACTGCCAATCGGTACTTTAAGTGCTTATGAGCAAAAAGCCATGAATGATATGCTGGGCACGTTAAAAGCCGATATCACCTTAGGCGAAGAGTTTGTAAAGAATAACTAAGTTGTTCCGCCAATAAAAAAGGCGCTGCGGCGCCTTTTTTATTGGCGAGACAAAGCCTTTAGTGACGTCGCGATACCGCAATATCTGCCAATGCCAGCAATGCCTGTTTGTAGTCTGACTCCGGCACTACAGCAAGGGCTTGCCGGGCTTTTTCCGCTTCAGCCTCTGCTAGTTGGCGGGTGTAGCCAAAAGCATTGGTTTCATGCAGGGCAGCCATAATAGCGTCAAGCTGTGTCATGCCGTTGCCCTTTTCTATCGCTTCGCGGATCAGCGCCTGCTGCGCTGCTGTGCCGTGTTTCAGCGCATGGATCAGGGGCAGTGTTGGTTTACCTTCGGCCAGATCATCGCCAATATTTTTGCCCAACTCAGTGGCATCAGCCTGATAGTCCAGCACGTCGTCAATCAGTTGAAAAGCGGTACCAAGGTGCATACCGTATAGCTTCATGCTGTTCACCACAGCTTCAGGTTGCTTGGCTATAATAGCGGCCAATTGCGTTGCGGCTTCGAACAGTTTGGCTGTTTTGCAGTAAATAACCTGCATATAGCTTTGCTCTGTGGTATCAGCGTCATTGACGTTCATCAGCTGCAATACTTCGCCTTCGGCAATAATATTAGTAGCGTCGGCCAGAATTTGCATAATGCGCATATCGTTCAGCGATACCATCATCTGGAATGAACGGCTGTACAGGAAGTCGCCAACCAGCACGCTGGCCTGATTGCCAAATACCGCATTGGCGGTTTGTTTACCGCGGCGTAATGTGGATTCATCAACGACATCATCGTGCAGCAATGTAGAGGTGTGAATAAACTCAATAATAGCGGCAACGGTAATATGATCTTTGCCCTGATAATGCAAAGCTCTGGCTGCCAGTACGGCCAGCAGTGGGCGCAGGCGCTTGCCGCCACTGTTGACAATGTAAATACCAAGCTGATTGATCAGAGCAACATCGGAATGTAATTGGCCAAAGATATGCTGATTTACTGCCACCATATCAGTGGCGGATAGTTGCTGGATTTGTTCGAGCGTCATTAAAACAACTGCTTAAACCTAAGAATGCTGCCAATTCTACACTATCGCGACGCCCGCCCCAAAGCAAAACCGGATCCTTTTCTCCACAAGAAGATCTTTTTTATATTTGTACTTGCGGGGGTAGGGGAAATTGCGTACAATTCGCGCCCTGTGAATTGAATTAACACGCCCCTTAAATTTAAAGCGTAGGCGTGCTTTGTACGGAGTTAACTATGTACGCGGTTTTCCAAAGTGGTGGCAAACAGCACCGTGTGACGGAAGGTCAAACTCTACGTCTAGAAAAACTAGACTTAGAAACCGGCGCAACAATCGAATTTACCCCGTTGATGATCGCTAATGGCGAAGAAATCAACATCGGCGCCCCTTTAATCGAAGGTGGTAAGGTAGTAGCGGAAGTGGTCACTCATGGCCGTGGCGATAAAATTAAAATCGTCAAATTCCGTCGTCGTAAGCATTCACGTAAACAGCAGGGCCACCGCCAGTGGTTCACTGAAGTGAAAATTACCAGCATCAGCGCGTAACAGGAGTATCGACACATGGCAAGTAAGAAAGGTGTAGGTAGCACTCGTAACGGTCGCGATTCAGAAGCTAAACGCTTAGGTGTTAAGCGCTTTGGTGGTGAGTCAGTTTTAGCCGGTAACATCATTGTGCGTCAACGTGGTACTAAATTCCACGCTGGCAACAACGTGGGTATGGGCAAAGACCACACATTATTCGCTTTAACTGAAGGTAAAGTTCAGTTTGAAGTGAAAGGCGAGCACAATCGTAAATATGTAAGCATCGTTAGCGAATAAGCTGATAGGCTTCAGAAAAACCCCGCCCTGTGCGGGGTTTTTTTATAAATTTTCCCCACTGTCTGACATGCGTTATACTAGTGATAAAGCAGAGTCTAGTCAGTTCATAGTTAATCAGGACGCACCTCATGAAGTTTGTTGATGAAGCGATAATTCGCGTTGAAGCCGGTGACGGCGGTAATGGTATTATCAGTTTTTTACGGGAAAAATTTATTTCCAAGGGCGGTCCCAATGGCGGTGATGGCGGGGACGGTGGTGATGTATACCTGCAGGCAGATGAAAATCTTAATACGCTTGTAGATTATCAATTTGAAAAATACCACAAAGCTGAACGCGGCGAAAATGGCGGCAGTGTAAATTGTACTGGTAAACGTGGTGTAGATTTAGTGTTGCGCGTGCCAGTTGGCACCCGTGCTGTTGACGTTGACACCGACGAAGTGATTGGCGATTTAACAGCGCACGGTAAAAAGCTGATGGTGGCCAAAGGCGGTTGGCATGGCTTAGGTAATGCGCGTTTTGCTACCAGTACCAACCGTACACCGCGCAAAAAAACCAACGGTACACCCGGTGAGATCCGTAATTTACGTTTAGAGTTACTGCTATTAGCTGACGTTGGCTTATTAGGCTTACCTAATGCCGGTAAATCGACGCTGATTCGTGCTGTGTCAGCGGCCAAGCCCAAAGTAGCTGACTATCCTTTCACAACGTTAGTGCCTAACTTAGGTGTAGTTCGGGTAGAGTCGCATCGTTCTTTTGTGATTGCCGATATTCCTGGGTTAATTGAAGGTGCCGCTGAAGGTGCCGGTTTAGGCATTCAGTTTTTAAAACATTTAGAGCGCTGCCGTTTACTACTGCACGTTATTGATGTATTGCCTGCTGATGGTTCTGATCCTGCGGAAAATGCGCAGACAATTATTCAAGAACTGCATAAATACAGTACCAAATTGGCGGCAAAACCGCGTTGGTTGGTATTCAATAAACTGGATTTAGTGCTGGAAGAAGAGCTAGATGAGATTGTGCAACTGGTGACGACCGCGCTTAACTGGGAAGGACCTGTATTTAAAATTTCAGCTGCGTCACGTGAAAACACAGAGCGCTTGTCAAAAGAAATCCTAAACTACATTGAGCAATTACCGGCAGAAGAAGCTGCTGAACAAATTGCTGATCCTGTTACCTTTAAATGGGATGATTATCATGAAGAAGCTACAGCGCTTGATGATGATCTGGATGATGATGACGATTTTGACGAAGACGATTATGACGTCGAAGTTATTTATCAGCGATAGGATCTCGTTATGCAAATAGCCATGATCGCTGCAATGGCCGCTAACCGAGTTATCGGCTTGGATAACAAGATGCCCTGGCATCTCCCGGCCGATTTAAAGCACTTTAAAGCGGTAACCTTGGGTAAGCCTGTGATTATGGGTCGAAAGACCTATGAATCAATAGGGCGCCCGCTACCAGGTCGGCGTAATATTATTATTAGCCGCCAAGCTGCGCCTGCAGACAGTCCTGTCGAGTGGGTAAATAGCATTGAACAGGCCTTAGCGTTAGTCGCTGATGTACCTGAGGTGATGATTGTGGGTGGCGCGGAGATTTACCAGCAGTGCTTGCCCTTAGCTAACCGACTCTATTTAACCGAAATTGAGCTGGACGTAGCCGGAGATGCTTGTTTCCCTGATTATCATGCAGTAGGGCCTTGGCAAGAAGTTGCACGTGAAGAGTATCCGCAAAGTCCTGATAATCCGTTAGCTTATCGTTTCCTTACCCTACAGCGGCTATAATAGCCGCTGCTCGCTTCTTACCCTTATACGGCTTTGGGTATCGCAAAATTTTCTACATTGTTGATTGCTGTAACTCTTGCTAAACAAGGGTTACGACAATTATAAACGCATTAAGCAGTTTTTAACGCAATAAAAAAGGCCAGCAAATAGCTGGCCTTATGCTTATTACTGAAGGTTATACCTTGAACTGATCGACAGAGCGACGTAATTCATCTGCCAGTTTTGCAACTTCATGGCTAGATTCAGAGGTTTGCTCTGCACCTGATGCCGTTTGTTCAGCAATGGCCACAATCGATTCTAAGAGATTACTGATCTCAGCGGACACTTGGTTTTGCTCTTTTGCGGCAGTGGAGATCTGCTCACTCATATCATGGGCTAAATGCACCGCATGTTGAATGGAATCCAGCGCGGCGGTGGCCACTTCAGTTTTCACCACACATTCTTCTGCTTGTTTTTTACCTTTGTTCATGGCTTCTACAGCAGCGTGCGCGCCGGTTTGTAGCGCTTGAATCATCGCCTGAATCTCTTGGGTAGACGCTTGCGTTTTACTGGCTAAAGAGCGAACTTCATCGGCGACTACCGCAAAACCACGGCCTTGTTCACCTGCGCGTGCCGCTTCAATGGCTGCGTTAAGCGCCAGTAGATTGGTTTGTTCAGCGATACCACGAATAACATCTAAGATACTGCCGATAGAGGCGCTGTCTTGATGCAGTTTATTAATGACGATAGAGGCTTGGTCCACTTCTCGCGACAGTTGAATAATAGTGGCTTTATTTTCTGCCGAGATCCCTTTAACGCGCTCTGCTTCTTTGTCAGCATTTTTAATTTCGGCCAGCGCATCATTCGAGCTTTGCAGGACACCGTGCGAGGTACTGCTCATTTCGGTGGTGGCGGTGGCGGCTTGCGTCACTTGTGATTTTTGTTCACGGATAGCTTGGGTAGTTTGCATAGTAATAGCAGACGTTTCTTCAGAAGCGGCAGCTAACTGGGTAGAACGTGAAATCACCCCTTGGATTAACGTCTGCAAGTTTTGGCTAACTGTATTGATATTGCGAGAAAGCTCACCAAACTCATCTTGGCTATTCGCTTCTAACTGTTGGGTAAGATCACCGGAGGCAACAACACCTAGCATCAGATTGATTTTATTTAATGGTTTAACAATGGCTCTGACGGTACCAAAAGCGATAAAGATGGCAATACCTATTGCCAAAGGCATCATGATAAGAATGCCAGTTAAGGCACCGCTAACGCGATCATTGCTTAATTGTTGAATAGTTTCTGCCGCTTGGGTTGTCTGGCCTAATAGCTGGTCTAAGTGCGTTAGGGCCAAGCTCGTCTGATCATCAGCTTGTTGTAATAAGCTGTTTGCTCTGGCTTTACCCTGCAGCAGTTTCGCTTTCAAAGCAGGGATACCTTGGTTACCATTCAGTTTACTGGCAATTGTTGCCATTTTCTCTGCTAACTCAGTGGCAATGCTAATGGAATTGGCTTCCTCAACCATAACATTTAATTGGCTATTTAAATCTTGTAAGCGGAAAGCGATGTCATTACTAATGGTGGCTGCCGTATTGTCATTTGTGGTGCGATTAAGATCAACTAAGGCGCTAATAAGACTATTTATACCTGTTTCCATTTGTGCGGCAGCCGCATAGGCTTTTGGAAAACGCGTTCTAACGTTGTTAAGATCTGAAAAGTCGAGCAGCAGCGAAGCTATATCATCAGCGGTTTCTTCCAGCTCAGCCATTAAGCCATCAATAGTATTTTGTGAGGTAAGATTATTGGTCAGTTGTTGGAATAATTGAGTAGATAATGGAATAAAGACATCATAGGTGGTGTTAACTTGTTGCGCTGAATTACGTAATACGGTATCGCCTTGTACGGCTTGAATTAGTTTGTCGGCAGCCACGCGATAAGCGTTTTGTTCTTTCGTAAACTGTTGTTGTAAGGTGTTTATCTGTTGCTGAGTTTCTGCACTGTGCGCCTGTAAGCTGATTTTACTCATTAAAACAAATTCGCTTTTCATGATGGCGCTGTTTTCAAGAGCAGGTATTGAGACATTATTAACTTCTGCAGTGGACTCACTAATACTGTTTAATTGTGAAAAAGCGGTAGCCCCAATAATAATTAGCAGTAAAGAGATAATGGCAAAGCCACCAATCACTCTTAACTTAACGGTTAACTTCATAATAACTCCAAAAGATGATGGCACTTGCAAAACAAGTCACTAGTATAATGCTTTTGTCTTATAATAAAAGCGAGATGCTTATTGTTTTTATTTAAGCAACGACACTGAGTCGTTGCTGAGTTTCAACGCAATAGGCTGTTAAGCTATTGCCCCAGACACAACCTGTATCAAGCGCATGAATACCTGCGACAGGGCTATAACCATTGAGTGCAGCCCAATGGCCGAAAAAAATGGTTGGATGCGTTTTATTCCGCCAGAATTCATACCAAGGTATCAACCCAGTCTGTTCCAAAATACCAGATTTAGTAACTAACTCAAGCGAACCATCCTCGAAACAGAAGCGCATTCGAGTGCAGGCATTGATCGTGAAACGCCAACGCTCTTCTACAGTTTTCGCATCCTGCCAACGAGATGGGGTGTTGCCATACATTGCTGCAGCTAATTTGTTTGGATTAGTCCGCAAAACCGCACTCACTTCAGCTGTGGCCTCCAATGCGGTATTTAAATTCCACTCCGGCGCAATACCCGCATGCACCATTAAGTAAGTCTGATCTGCACTTTGTTGAATTAAAGGTTGTTGACATAACCAGTGGATTAACTCGGGTAAATTTGCTGCATGTTGCAGTGGTGATAAGTTATCAGCAGCCTTGATTTTACTGTAGCCATAATAACTGGCAATAAAATTAAGATCATGATTGCCTAGCACCACCCGAGCGCCATCTCCAAGGTTTTTAACAAACTCTAAGCAGGCTAACGAGTCTGGTCCTCTGGCAATTAAATCACCACAAAACCAGAGTTTGTCATGAGCTGGCTGGTATTGGATATGCTGTAATAAGCGTGTTAAAGGTTCAAAACAGCCTTGCAAATCGCCAATAACATAGGTGGCCATCAGTTAAGGATATTTGGCATAGCGAGGCGGAATAACGGGATCGCTGTACGAAAGGGTTGTTTATCTTTATCAATCATTTCGTAGTAGCCTTGCATACTGCCAAGAGGTGTTTCCAAGACTGCACCACTGGTATAGCTATAAGTTTCGCCTGGTGCTAAATGGGGTTGGACGCCAATGACGCCGTCACCCTGAACTTCTGTTTGTTTACCATTTCCATCAGTGATTTGCCAGTAACGACTTAACAATTGCACTTGTTGATCGCTATGGTTGGTAATATTAACGCAATAGGCAAAAACATAACGCTGCTCAGAGGGCTCGGATTGGGCACCGAGATAAAAACTATCAACAGAGACGCTAACTTGTTGCTCAAGGCTCATTTTCAACTTCCTGACTTGCTAACCATTGTGCGATTTTAACAAAATCTGCTACAGGCAACTGCTCGGGACGTAATGTTGGATCAATTCCCAAAGCGGCTATTTGTTCTGCTGTAGCAAAGTTACTAAAACAATTACGAAGCGTTTTACGTCTTTGATTAAAAGCCTCTAAACAGACCCTATTTAAAAAGGCTGGATCAACTGCAGCGCGTTGCGCTTTTGGAAAGGGGATCAAGCGCACCACGGCAGAGTCAACTTTAGGTGCAGGCTTAAAGGCGCCAGGGCCAACTTGAACCACAGGCAGTGCTTGACAGTAAAATTGTGTCATGACGCTAAGTCGACCAAAGGCTTTGCTGCCGTGATTAGCAGTCATACGATCAACGACTTCTTTTTGCAGCATAAAATGCATATTTTCGATACTGTCTGCAAATTCAAATAAATGAAATAGCAGAGGTGTGGATATATTATAAGGTAGATTCCCAAACACCTTCAGTTTTTGACCGGGGTTCACCAATTGTGCAAAATCAAATTTCATGGCATCAGCCTGAAAGATTTTGAGTTTGTCTGCAAGTTGTGGATGCTGTTGAAGGCGCTCTGCTAAGTCACGGTCTAGCTCAACAACCGTTAATTTACCTGCTGCTTCTACCACCGGCTCAGTTAAGGCGCCTAAGCCAGGGCCTATTTCTACCAAGTAATCTGTTGGTTTTGGTGCTATGGCTTTAACAATTCGACCTATAACATGTGGGTCATGTAAGAAGTTTTGTCCAAAGCGTTTTCTGGCACGGTGGCCTTGATGTACATTATCAGTCATTGCGTCGTGGTTCTTTGTGCTAGTTGAATGGCTTGATTGACGGCATGAAACAAGCTGCCAGGATCGGCTTTACCTGTGGCAGCGAGATCAAGCGCTGTACCATGGTCAACAGAAGTGCGGATGAGTGGTAAGCCTAAGCTAATGTTTACCGATCGACCAAAGCCTTTATATTTAAGCACTGGCAAACCTTGATCATGGTACATCGCGAGTACTGCATCCGCCTCATTGAGATATTTTGGCTGAAACAAGGTATCTGCAGGGAGCGGACCTACCAAGTTAATGCCGGTGCTGCGTAACTCTTCCAGTGTTGGACTGATCACATCCAGCTCTTCACGCCCTAGATGGCCGTCTTCACCGGCATGAGGATTTAAGCCACACACATAAATCTTAGGATTCTTAATACCAAATTTTTGTTTAAGGTCTTGATCTAAAATGCTGATAACTTTTGTTAGCCGCTCGCGAGTGATCGCTTTTGCAACATAAGCTAAAGGAATATGTGTTGTCGCTAAGGCAACGCGTAATCCTTCAGTGGCTAGCATCATAACGACGTAAGGCGTATTAGATTGCTGAGCAAAAAACTCGGTGTGACCACTAAAAGGGATCCCTGCGCGATTAATGATGCCCTTGTGAACAGGCCCAGTGACGATAGCTGCCACGTTCCCATTAAGCACCATCTCGCCAGCTGCATGAAGCGTATCAATGACATAACCGCCATTTGCTGCGTTCAAAACACCTGCTTCAACTGTTTCCGCCAGCGGAAAATCGAGTATCGTCAGGGTACCCGCTGCTTGAGGTGTAGCGGGTTGTTCAGGCTGATAGGTTAGCAATTCTACCGATAAGCCTAATTGCTTGGCACGCTGTTGCATTAACTGGCTATTAGCGCAAACCACTAATTCAACTGGCCAATCTTGTTTAGCGAGCGCGAGAACTAAGTCTGGCCCAATCCCTGCTGGCTCACCTGGGGTAATTACAATACGCAGCGTCATTAATTGTCTGCCAATACTTCAATGTAAGCATCGTCGCGTAACTCACGCATAAAGCTCGCTGACTCTTCATTGTAGCGTCGATTAAATATCATACGGTAGACTTGCTCACGTTTTCTATCTGCAGTGGCATCAACAGTGCGACGATCCAATAATTGTACAATGTGCCAGCCATGTTCGGTACGGAACGGTTCACTGAGTTCATTCACCGTCAGACGATTTAACGTATCACGGAAAGCTGTTACATACACATCTGCCTCATTCCAGCCTAATTCGCCACCCTTTAATTTTGAACCAGGATCTTCAGAGTGTTGCTTAGCGAGTTCGGCAAAATCGGCTGTACCGGCTTTTAAGTCCGTTACCATCTGCGTTAGCATCGTTTGTGCACGTTCTTCACTGAGAATGATGGATGGTTTGATAAGAATATGGCGAGCATTGACTTCAGTTAATTCGGCAACATTGTCGCCACGAATGTCAAAAATTGTCAGGATATGGAAGCCAGCGCCTGAGCGTAACGGGCCAACTAAATCGCCTTTTTTACGCCCACGGATGCCTTCAGCAAAGAGGGTTGGCATTTCATTAATATTCATCCAGTCAAGCTCACCGCCCTCTAAGGCGTTTGCGCCACTAGAAGAGGCAATCGCAATACGTCGGAAATCGCTGCCATTGTTTAAAAGCGACATAACTTGTTCTGCCCGCTCACGAGACTCGTTAACCTGCTCTGTTGTAGCTTGGCTTGGAATAGCAATTAAAATGTGACCTAATTTGTATTGCTCGCTACTTGCGCCTTGCTCTTCCATCACTTTTAATAAGTTTTCAACTTCTTGTGGGCTGATATAAATTCTACGTTGCACGTTGGCGCGCATCACCTCATTGGTAATAATTTCTTCACGCACCTTTTCGCGAAAGCGCTCATAGTTGCCTTCTTCATTAATCACGCGTTGCCGAAATTGTTCTAGCGTTAAGTTTTCACTTTGCGCGATATTGCGAATTGTGTCATCTAGTTGGGCATCACTAATTTGCAGACCCATACGTTGTGCCATTTGCGTTTGTAAATTGGCGATAATTAAGCGTTCAATGGCCTGAGTGCGGAGTGCCTGATCAGACGGCAGGGTCTGCCCTTGTGCCTGAGCATTGCGTTTGACTCTATTGACGATGTCATCTACATCGCTTTGTAAGATCACACCGTTATCGACAATAGCCGCTACTCTGTCAATTTCGCGCTCTGCGGCTGACAAGGTTAGGCTTGAAAAACCAAGCACAATCATACAAATAAATTGTTGTAACTTCATAAGTTCCTACATTAATTAGTTAGTAAATATGGGCGTCGATAACTGAAGATACCATTCGACAACATATCTGAAACACCAAATCCGGCTTTATCACCAAACCCTTTAAAGACGAACTGTAAACTAAACCCACTATCCAGACGGGCCAACTGATTCAGGTTATCAATAGCGACCTCAAAATCAGCCCGGACTTGTCTTCTTGCAACAAAACGCACTGCCCAGCAACAAGATTCGTATTGCAGTCCTACATTGGCATCTATCATACGATGATTTGTGACATCCCGATAGTAACTGCCGATAAGTTGCCAGTTTTGCTGCAATGGAATGGCGCCGATCACCCCGAGTTGTTGTATTTCAACTCCTGAGACAGCTCGAGTATATCTATGGTTCAATTGCAATAAGGTATTCTCATTGCCGCGATAGTCAATGCTGGCATTACTTTTAATCAACTGCTTGCTATCAATATCATATTGCAGGGCGCTGCTAACATACCAGCGTTTGTACCAATGCCAAACCATTTCTGAGGCAAGCATAGATTCAGTGGAGGTCAGATCTTGAGTCAAAATATCGTCAGTAAACTCTGGCTCTTTTAAAAAGAAGATCTGACCTAGGCTAAAACGAAACAACTCATTTTCGGTATTATCATAAAAACGTGTGGTCCAACCGATAGTAAACTGATTCGCTTCGTTTATTCTATCTAAACCAGAAAAGCGATTTTGTCTAAATAAACCATAATAGTCGTCTTGCAAGCGAGTTGTATCATAGAGTCCAATTTCGCTTTGATCGCGATAAGGTATATATAAATACTGTAATTGCGGTTCAAAGGTTTGTAAGGCCTGCTCGCCAAACCAATCATATTCTCGCTCTAAGTTTATGCGCGCATGCAGGCGGAATTTAGGCAAAACTCGGCTAATCTTTGCTTGTTCGTCAGTTAATTCACTTAAGCTTTGTTGTTTGTAATAGGAGTAAAGTAAACTACTTTCAGCTGTTAGCTCAAAAGCTGGTGTGATAAAAGGCAGTCGTAATGTTGGCTCAAGGTGTAAGCGGTTGGCAGAAGTATAAAACGCCTGATCATTTCGAAAATGTGCGAACTGACTATACCAACTTGCTTGGAGCCTATTGCCCAGTGTAACAGGCTTAGCCGAAGCAAGACTGAGTTGAGGAACGGCCTGATAAGCCTGAGTATAATTCCCAAGGATCTCAAAACCTTGTATTTTGAGCTTTGAGTTTATGTGTTCGCCAAAATAACTTAAGCCAGCTTCTCGGTAAAGCTGAGTATCACTTTGATTGTTATAATCAGAACCCAGTTCAGTAAGATACGCATCATCACTGACATCCGTGAAATCAACGTAACCACGCCAACGACCACTAAAATCAGAGCGGTGGCTTAGGTGTCCAAGATAGCGTTTACCAAAATCTGCAGGTTTATCACTATCGTTATGTAAATATTCAAGCTGAAGTGAGCCTTGATGTTGTTCTGTCAGGTAGCGAAACTGTGATTTCAGCTGCGTACCTCTTTTACTCATATAACGTGGTGATAACGTTAGATCATAATTTTCAGCCAGATTGATATAGTAGGGAACTTCAACCTCTAAGCCAAGCCGTTGTGAACTACCAATTTGAGGGATCAGTACACCCGTTTTTCGCTGTTCATTCACCGGAAAGGTTAAGTAAGGTAAGTAAAATACTGGGATATCTTTTATTTTAAATACCGCATGATAAGCCTCACCCCAGCCAGAATTGGCGGAGATGCTAATTTGCTCGGCATGCAAGCCCCAACTATTGTCTTGCTCAGGGCAGGTAGTGAATAGCGCTTCATCTAAACGAAGGGTTTGTGCAGAAGCGGTGAGGGCAACGGCTTCTCCTCTGCCTGCTTGAGCGACAAATTGATATTTTGCCTGCCCCAAGGTGGCGGTATTGTTTGCTAAATTGGCTTTAAAAAAATCACTACTAACATAAAGCTCGTTGCTAAAATATTCAATGCCACCTTCTGCGACTAAATCTTGTTGTTCTGGTGTATAACGCGCATTAGGGGCTTGTAAGAAAGTATCTTTATGTGAAATCTGGACTTGCCCAGAGAACACAGCGGATTTGTTGCCTTCAAGTGCAACATAGTCTGATAAGATACGTACACGTTGATCGCTTGTATCCAGATTCTGTAACGCTTGCGGCAGAGCCATAGGTTGATAACAGGTCTGAATAGGGGGTTGGTCAGCCCGAACTTGCATTGAGCCCATTGCTGCCCAGATTAACCCTGTTAAACTCAAACCTCGTTTCATGCCATCTTACTCATATTTTATTAGATACTACTGCATTATTCGCTGAGCCGGATTGGTATGATAAATCAATTTTAGAATTCGTGCTAATCCGATATAGTGCTGAGCTTAACCTTAGCGAGTTGTTTAGCTGAACAAAGCAAATTTTACCAAAAATGGAGAGTCGTGGGTGTGGGGTAAAATTCTTGGAGCCTTATTTGGGTTAGCGTTATTTAAGCTGCCGGGTTTACTCTTTGGGGTATTAATTGGCCATTATTGCGATCAATGGTTTCAACGAAGATTAGGACATTGGGAAGGCATCCAAAGTATTTTTGGGCAAGATGATGAGCAAGCATTGTTTATGTATAGCAGCTTTGCTGCTATGGGACACATCGCTAAAGCGAAAGGCGTGGTGACTAAAGCGCATATTGAACAAGCCAGTCACTTTATGCAGCAATTAGGGTTAACTGTACAGCAAAAAAAAGAAGCTCAGGCGGCTTTTCGAGATGGCAAGGCCATCAACTTTCCTTTTCAGTCACAGATTCATGAGTTTTATCGACGCTATAAAAAACGTCCGGATGTGCTACAACTCTTTTTGGAAATACAGATAAGTATTGCGTGTGTGGAAGGGCAGATAGAGCAAGAACAATATCAGCTGTTATTACAGGTGGCTAACGGTCTTAATATCTCTAAAAGTAGCCTGGAACAATTATTACTGGCTTACCAAGCTCAATCACGTTTTCAGCAAAACCGAGGAAATGCTCAAGATCAAACAAGATCTGTGGCGGCGGCTTATCAGGTGTTAGGTTGTGTACCCGAGATGTCAGATGTTGAGTTAAAACGCGCATATCGAAAGTTAATGGCACAGCATCATCCTGATAAACTGATGGCTCAGGGAGTGCCTGCGGCTATGCTTGATGTAGCAAAAAGGCGGACACAAGATATCCAAGCGGCTTACGAGCTAGTAAAGCAGCAGCGGGCTAAAAGCCATTAGTATTTAACCACCCTACTATTTCTTTTAACAACCATTGCTGATTGGATTGATTCAGATGAATGTCGTTAAAGTAACGCTGACGGTACAAGGAGTTTTGTTGTAAGCGAGCGGCTAAATGTCGTTGTTCCGAAGTGTGGATGGCATTGGGATGATCTTGGGCAGTAATCAAATCCAGTAAAGGCAGAGGCGTCACGGCAATGTGTTTTACCATTTGTATGTGTTGCTGATAATCCGATAAATAGGCACCTAAATTGACCAGTGCTTGTGGGCTTGCAGCCAAGTTTTCTGCTATCAATATGTTGATTAATGCTGCCATTTCCCCTTGCGCGATAAGCACCACAGGTGCTTGTAATTGGGCTTGTTGATTGAGCAGTTGCCAACGCGCCATCAGCTGATTTTTTTGTTGTTGTATTTTCTGCTCTGAATTACTTGGGTCTGAGTTGGTGTGCATAACGGCATCTGGTGCTGGCATGATCAACAGATGCCAACCTAAGGCAGGAAGGTGCAAACGCAGTGTGTTAATCAGTTTTGGGCTTAAGGCATGTTGTTGCTGATCGGGGAAAATGACAACGGTCCCTTTAGCATTTGAACGCGCACTCTCTTGCTGTAAAAACTGCAAAGATACTTCAGCAGACTCAAGTTGCTTAACATTAATCTCGGGAAGTTGACGCTGCAAGTCTGACCAATTTGTACTGGCGATAGCCTGATTAAACAATAGATAAAGTATTACTACTGAACTGAAAACCTTAGCCATGGCTGTTCTCCATTGGAGCCTTATGTTAGCTGCTAAGGTTATCGGCGGCGCTGCAAGGTTCTTAACCTTTTATTGCTTACTCACTAAATGCTCAGTGAAAGTATAGAGGACTTTGTTATCCAAGCTGAACTTAATATAGTTGCCACGATGCTCAAGCAACTGTACTAAGTGAGAAGGTTGCAAAATAAAACAGTACTTAGTGGCTTTAAATTCCACCAGTGCTTTAGCCATTTCCCGTAAATGATCATTGGCCGCTAAACGTTGAGCCTCTTGCTCATCATTGCAAACGTGTGCTGAATGTTGCAGTTGAATAACTTGTTCAGCAGGTGACGCTGGCTCTGTATTCGCAAATACAATTGCAGGTATAACAGAAAGTGCACAGGCACTGATTAGACGAAGACTACAGCAAATCATTTATTCGATCCCAGAGCTTTAACCGCAAGCTAAAAATTAGCAGCGATTATGCAGTGGGGCAATAGCAATTTGCAAGAAAAGTGTCGTAATGTAGAAATAACAAAGCCGCTTTAAAAGCGGCTTTGTGGTAAGAGGTTACTGCGAATTAACGCAATACCGGCTCTTTGATTTTTGCTGTTACTTTAGCTTCAATACGCTGGTTAGCCGCATGCGCTTCACGGGTATTACCCTGAACGCGTGGGCGAGTTACACCAAAACCTTGTGAGGTGATACGTGAGCTATCAATACCTTGCGCTGTTAATAAATCAGCAATAGCTTTAGCACGACGCTCAGATAAACGCATGTTATATTCTGCTTTACCAACATTAGAAGCATGACCTTCAATGAATACAACGGCTTCTGGGAAGCGCTTCATAAAGGCAGCTAATTGATTGACTTCGGTACGACCTTCAGCAGAAACGACCGCTGAGTCAAACGCAAAACGAACTTCGATATCTACATCGCCAACACGATCCATCTTTTCGGTATAAACCGTACAACCTTGCGCATCAACTTTATGTGCTGCAGGTGTATTTGGACATTTATCTTGGCTATCTACCACGCCATCAGCATCTGAATCTACAACGACTGGAGCCGGCGCTGGCGCTGGAGTAGGTGCTGGAGTAGGTGCTGGTGCAGAGGTTGCGCCAAAGACATAAGTTACACCGGCTTTGATGCTAGCATCATTCCATCTGCCTTTGTTTAGGCTACGGAAGCGGTTACCTTCGATGAACAACGCTGTGCTTTCGTTGAAGAAATGACGATAACCAACACCGATATTCAGGGCATCAGAAGAGATCTTTTGATCAAAGTGTTTCCAACCACCTACTAAGTAGATGTTAGAGTTGGCTAAATGGTACATCGCATCAATACCGTAGCGATCGCCATCAACGTCACCAGTATTGGTTAATGTATCAAAGCTTTGACGTGCGTATTCTGCACGAACACCCCAAGTTGGATTGATACGATAACCGATGTCAAAACCAAAACCGGTCGCATTATCAAGGTTGCCCCAACGAGCTGACTCAGCTTTACGCACGTCATTCCAGTAGCCTTCGCCAAAGATTGAGCCAAAAACTTTGCCTTCAAGTTCTTGAGCAGAAGGGGCGCTAGCAAAAGCCTGCACACTTAAAAGTGGTAATGTAGCTAAAACTGCTATTGCGGTTGCTTTAAGTTTCATCCGTTTCTCCTTAGATTCATCCAACGTAGCAAACTGGCATAGTTTACCATATTGTTAGCGCGTAATAAAAATTTTACACCGATTTTTAGTGGTTATTTTTAAACCAGCTTATAATAAACTGACTTAAATGAATGTTGTGTTAATAATGCTGTGCTTTTCTACTAAAAAGGACATAAGGCTGCGAATGTTTGCAAGATCCCGCTGCTTGGGTGCTGTAATTGTAAGCTCACAGCGTGTAACTGCAGACGAGCTACTTCGGTGTTGTTCACCGCAGCATAAAATTTATCGCCAAGAATCGGATGACCAATAAATTGCAAATGAACTCTCAACTGATGAGAGCGTCCCGTCACGGGCTCTAGCTGCAAACGAGTTTCATGCTCGCCTCTTGTCAGTACTTTGAAGTTGGTCAGCGAAGGTTTGCCATGTTGGTAACAGACTTTTTGTTTAGGCCGGTTAGGCCAATCACAAATGAGGGGTAAATCGATACTACCACTATCGGCGTTTACCTGGCCTGCGACTCTAGCATGATAGACTTTAGCGGTTTGTCGCAATTGGAATTGGCGATTTAAATGGCGCTGTGCCACTTTGTTCAGTGCCATCACCATTACACCCGAAGTCGCCATATCTAGGCGATGCACTATGGAGGCATTAGGCCAAACCCGTTGCACGCGATATTGCACGCTGTCGAAGTGCTCAGTTGCCTTACCGGGTACTGAGAGCAAACCGCTAGGTTTATTCAACACGACAATATCCTCGTCCTGATACAGGATATCCAGATAAGGTGACTGAGGTGGCTGATAATCTATTAGCATAGGTTCAATCGTGGCTAACAATAATGACACGGATTGCATCCAATTTTAATCGCGCTTTTTGTAAATATTCATCCAGTTGCTGGCGCTGCTCAATTAAATGCTGAATTTCTTCTTCGCGTACTAAGGGATTTACCTGACGCAGTGTTTCAAGCCGCTCAATATCTGCAGTTAAAGCATGCTGCATTTGTTGTTGCGCCTGTTGCACTATGCTGGTTAGTTGAACGGAAGCCAGTTGTTCTGCACCTGCCAGCAGCGGATGAATAAAATTTTGTAAGGCATTAACCAATTTGGTGGCCGTTTGCCTTCCTACCGGTTTTAGCTGACGATTAAAATTATCAAATGGCACTTTGGCGGCGAGATCTTTACCCGTTTTATCAAGTAATAAACGCAGCGGCGTTTGTGGCAAGTAACGGCCTAATTGCAGTGCCGCGGGTGCGGTTGCTTCTGCAATGTAAATAAGCTCAACAAAAAAGCTACCAACAGGTAGGGCTTTATTCGGCAGTAATGCCACGGAGCTGTTGCCCAGTTGATCATTGGTCAGAATATCAAGCGTGCCTGTCACCATCGGATGATCCCAGCTTAAAAACTGGATATCTTCCTCTGCTAAGGCGGCGGCACGATCAAAGGTAACGGTTGTGCCTTCATCATCCAAGCCAGGATAATTCATTTGTAATTGCTCTGAGGGGCGCAAAATAATACTGGTATCAGAGCGATCTTCCTGCGCGACGCCCAATAAATCCCAAGCTTTAAACATCAGCATCGGCAGCTTAACGTCTTCATCGATACCACTTATCGCCTGGCACAATTGCTGTGCTTTATTACCGCCACTGGAATTCAGCTCTAACAGTTGATCTCGGCCTTGCTCCAGTTGTTGTTGTAGCTGTTGTTGTAAGGCGGCACATTCGCTGATCAATAATTGGCTTTGCTCAGTGTCACCTTGATAATCGGCCAGTAAGTTTTCTAGTTGTGCTTTTTGCTGTTCAAAAATCAACCTGCCAGTTTGGCAAGTACGGGCAAAAGCATTTAGACCATCTTGGTACCAATTGACTAATAGCTGCTGGGCGCTATCGCTAAAATAAGGAATGTGGATTTGGATATCTTGCTGCTGACCAATACGATCCAAGCGGCCGATACGTTGTTCTAACAAATCAGGGTTTAAAGGTAAATCAAACAGGACTAAATGATTGGCAAATTGAAAGTTACGGCCTTCACTGCCAATTTCTGAACATAACAGCACTTGGGCGCTGTATTCTTCTTGCGCAAAATAGGCTGCTGCTTTATCCCGCTCTAGAATAGTCATGCCTTCATGGAAGACCGCTGCGCGTATCCCTTCGCTGACTCTAAGTGCTTCTTCTAAGGCAAGTGCCGTTGCGGCTTTGGCACAGATCACTAAGAACTTCGCGCGCTTATGGGCTTTTAATTGTTCCAGTAGATAACTCACGCGTGGATCAAATTGCCACCACTGGCTCTTGTCACCTTCAAAGGCTTGAAATACTTGCTCCGGAAATAGGTTGGCGTGAATACGAGCCGCCAGTGGGGCATCTTTATTAAGTGAGCGTTCAACTTTTAACGCATTCTGATACTGCTCAGGCATGCGCAGCGGCACTGGCAGCGGCTTACGCACAGGAAAACCTTGGATGTTACTGCGGCTGTTCCGGAATAGAATACGACCTGTACCATGCCGATCCAGTAATTTTTGTAACAGTGTTTCGTAATGGCTAGGCTGCAGCGCTGTACCCTCTGCAAACTGCGCTAATAAAAGCTGACTCTCGGCATCGGTCAGTAATTGTTTTAGCTTGGCAGTATCAGCACTGTCCAGAGGTTTGTCAGCCAGTAAATGACGCGCTAGCTCAGCAATGTGTTGATAGTCCTGTTCTTGTTGCTGGAATTGCTCATAATCATAGAAGCGCTCTGGATCTAAGAGGCGCAAGCGCGCAAAGTGACTGTGATGCCCAAGCTGATCTGGGGTTGCCGTAAGTAAAATTAACCCAGCGGTATCCTGTGCGAGTGTCTCTATGCGTTGATATTCGACGCTTGGTTTTTCTGGATGCCAATGTAAATGATGCGCTTCATCCACCACCAACAGATCCCAGTGACTGCTCACCGCTTGTTCATGCCAAGATTTTTTCTTAGCTAAAAACTCCATGCTACAAAGCACTAATTGCTCGGTATCAAAAGGATTATCCGCATCTAACTGAGCTTGTTGGCAGCGCTCTTCATCAAAAATAGCAAATTTAAGGTTAAAACGTCTGAGCATTTCAACCAGCCATTGGTGCTGTAATGTCTCTGGTACTACTATCAATATCCGACTAGCCAGCCCTGTTAATAGCTGCTGGTGGATAATTAAGCCAGCTTCAATGGTCTTACCCAAACCTACTTCATCTGCCAGCAGAACGCGCGGTGCATGACGTTTAGCGACATCGCTGGCAATGTGTAATTGATGAGGAATTAAACTGACTCTGCCGCCAACGAGGCCGCGCAGCGGACTTTGCTGCAGTTTTTGTTGCTGCATCCAACTTTGATAGCGCAGCGGGAAGTGTTCAAAGCGATCGATCTGACCGGCAAATAAACGATCTTGAGGTTTATTAAAACTTAAGAAATGATCTAAAAAGGTCTCTCTTAACACCACTTCTTCACCCGTGTCTAAACGGATACCGAGGTAACTTAATAGTTGCTGCTGTTCGGTGATCTTCTGCACTAATAGGGTAAAGCCTTCAGCACTTTTCACCTCATCCCCAATATTGAAACTTACTCGGGTTAAGGGGGCTTCTTGCTGAGAGTAAAGCCGGGTTTCTCCGCTGGCCGGAAACAATATGGTAATCATGCGGCCTTCTTGTGCAATCACAGTGCCTAAGCCTAAATCGGATTCTGTGTCGCTGATCCAGCGTTGTCCCAATGCGAAATTCATTCTAAACCCTAACAGTCGAAAAACGGGGCGTCATGGTACAGCGAATTCGATTTTGTTGCACCCGTCTCAGTGGGGTTTTTCTTATTCGTTTAGGCCTAGTTGTCATTTTACTGTCATCCTCCAGCGGCAAGGTATGAAATGAAGTTACCGAAAACTGTTATTTTAGTGTAGCAGTCTGTCAAAGTTGCACTAAGCTGAAGAGAGCTACTTTTTTGCCAGCCGAAACTAAAAGGAGTGCGTATGGCGCGTAAAAAGTTGAAAGAGAAAAAAATCTACGTCCTTGATACCAATATTCTGCTACATGAACCCTTTGCTTTTCTAAATTTTCAAGAACATGACGTTGTTATCCCCATGACGGTATTGGAGGAACTTGATCATATCAAAGACCGCAATAAAGACGTCAGCCGAGATGCCAGAGTGGCTATCCGCGCCTTAGAAGATGTACTTAAGGATGCCTCTCCAGAGCAAATGTTGCATGGTGTAGCCTTACCTGCACCGCAAGATGAACGGCCCGGCGGGCATATTTTTATCATCAATGACCATCATTTAAAAGACGAAATACCCGGTTTACCAGGTGGCGAAAATGATCATCTGATTATCAATACGGCCTTGTACTTACAGCGGGAAAAAAGTCCGTTAAAAGTTATTTTAGTCACCAAAGATATCAATATGCGGCTCAAAGCCAAGGGCGCCGGCTTAAAATTAGTGGAAGATTACCGTACCGATCAGTTAATTGATGATGTGCGTTTTTTATACAAAGGTTATTACAAATTTCCGGGTGAGTTCTGGTCTCTAGTGGGAGACTGTCGCAGTGAAAACGAAGGGCGCGAGACAGTACATTATATTAGCCGTAAAGTTCTGCCAAATGCTTATCTTAATGAATATCTGGTAGATGAAGCAGAGAGTTTTGTTGGCAAGGTCGTCGGCATAACGGATACCGAGTTGAAGATCGTTGATTTTGGTTTTGAGCGTTTAATGCACCGGCGAGCTTGGGGAATTCATCCTAAAAACATTTATCAAGCAATGGCATTGCAAGCCTTGCTCGATCCAGACATGGATTTAGTGATTTTAACCGGGCCTGCTGGCTGTGGTAAAACCTTAATCGCCTTAGCTGCTGCCTTGGAACTGGTTATAGAGAAAGGGTTTTATGATAAGGTCATTGTAACGCGTAACACGCCAGAAATTGCCGAATCGATTGGGTTTTTGCCGGGTTCTGAAGAGGAGAAAATGGCACCTTGGTTAGCGGCGATCACGGACTCCTTAGAGGTATTACATAAAACCGATGAACATCCGCATGCAAGTGTGAATTACATTATGGAAAAAGCCAATATTCAGTTTAAATCGGTTAACTTTATGCGAGGGCGCAGCATCCAAAATGCCATTGTTATTTTAGATGAATGCCAAAATCTGAGTGCAGCGCAGTTAAAAACCATTATTACCCGCTGTGGTGAGGGTACTAAGCTAATTTGCTCTGGTAACTTATCGCAAATTGATAGTAATTACTTAACCGCCGTGACCTCTGGCTTAACTTATATCGTTGAGCGATTTAAAAATTTTGAAGGCAGTACTACCATTAATCTCAATGGTGTAGTGCGGAGTCGCTTAGCGTCCTTTGCCGAAGCGAATCTTTAATAGGCAGGTCGATGCTAAAGCTTTAGGATTTCAACCTACTTTTTTGTTAAGATCGTTACACTTATCTGCTAGATGCTACCGGCTGTTGCCGGTAGCTAAGAGTTATTCATGAAACTTTCTCGCCAATTACAGGTTACTGCCCCCGTTGCTGCCATCGATTTTTTAGCCTCTGCGGTACCAGAGTTATCGAAAGGCCGATTAAAAGATGCGATGAGCAAAGGCGCAGTGCAATTACAAACTAAGCCGGTGAAACGCTTAAGGCGCTCCCAGCAAATGTTAAAAGCGGGTGATTGCCTCGCTTTGCATTACGATGCTGATATTTTACAGCGGCAAACAGTTCCTGCCATCTTATTGCAGGATGAAAAAAGTTACAGCTTGTGGTTTAAACCGGCAGGGATGTTGTCGCAAGGCAATGAATGGGGTGATCATTTAAGCTTACTGCGCTTTGCCGAGCAATATTTTACCCCATTAAGAACGGTTTTTTTGTTACATAGGCTGGATCGTGAAGCCAGTGGTTTAGTGCTATTGGCACATACAAAACAAGCCGCTGCGGCGTTAAGTAAGCTGATTGCCAGTCAGCAGATTGATAAAGTTTACCAGATTAGGGTTAAAGGCCAGCTCTCCAGCGAGCTGCAACAGCAGGGCAGTATTTGTATACCACTGGATGCCAAGCCATGCGAAAGTCGTTTTGTAGTGTTAGCCTATGATGCAGAGACCGATACGAGTTTGCTGAAGGTGCAGTTAATTACCGGGCGAAAGCATCAAATTCGGCGGCATTTTGCCGCCATCGGCCATCCGGTGTTGGGCGATCCGCAATATGGCAAAAATAATAAGCATGCTGCTGGTTTAGCCTTGCAAGCGGTAGCGTTAAGTTTTAATTGTCCGTTACGTCGGCGTATGCAGTGTTTTGAATTACCCACAGAGTTGTTATTGGCAAAGCCCTGATCGAGCCAGGGCTTAATCTGGGCTGCGTTAATCGGTTATTGCTAAGGGGTGTTCGTTAACATAGATAATTAACTCCGTTAGGCGAAGTGCGTTTAGCATATCGGAACGTAAATCCTCTGCTTGCCATTCGCACGGGCGAGGATGTAAAGCGGAGAACCGAAGTTGCCATAGCACGTTTGCGGGAGGCTGCTGTTCTGTTAAATACCAAGCGTAACCAATGGCTTCTTGCAGTGCGGTTATATCATCCTTATGCCAATTATTGCCCAGCAATTCTTGTAACGGCAATTCGGCAGTCAGAATGGCCACCTCTGTTTCAAATGGTGATAATTGCTGCTGCAGCAAGTGAATAACGTTGTCAAAACAGGCTGCTTGTTCTGCGGTCTCTGCAGTGGGCAAGGCCAGCCAGAGCATGTCATTATCGATAAATATCGCTTTAAACGCGCTAGTATCCAGTTTATGTTCCAGCGCTTTTATGTGTTCTGCCAGAACGTTATGTCCAAATTGGCGTGAAAGTAAGCCATAGTTACGGGGTGTTAACACCCATAAAGTCATA
>CAZNXI010000019.1:1942-29628 GCA_964577005.1 uncultured Rheinheimera sp. | reverse complement strand
CTAGAAAAGACATTATTGATGCTGCACGTGACGGTGGCCAAAGAACAGGGGGCTTTTAATGAAAGATATGACGAAATATATTCTTGTTTGGTTGACTTGCTGTAAGGAGGTTTGGGAGCGCTGGTTCAAAGAATTAGATAATGGCGAAGATGAATTTGGCGAAGTAGAGCAGGCACTATTTTCATCATTGGTTTTATCCGCTACTAATATGATTGATAGACCAGACTTGCCAGATTGTTATCAATTGCTATCGGCAGTCTATAGAACTGACGTGGATGGCTATAGATCCGTCTGTAAACAACAAAAAGCCGGTAATATCTATTGTGAAAGCCGAGTTATGAAGTTTAAAAAAGGTGCATCATTGCCTGTAAAATCGATAGACTTTATGGGTAGGATGCTAGATGACACTCCTTATGCAGAGCTAAAATTAAATGATAGTGAGTTCATTTTGGAGCCTGTTGAAAATTTGAGTATTATGATGAATATTTAATGTTACAAACAGAGCATCTGGCACTCATAGGCAACTTAAGAACGCGGGAGAAAAGGATTCTCACCACGTCATCCAAGATGCAGCCGCGAAGGACATTCCAGGTTATAACAGAATGGATGCTCCAGCAGTTCAACTCAATGGGCCTTCTACGGCGAAGGGTTCCGAACATTACATAGCGACGCAAATTCAGCGCCAGAGAGGCGGCGGCACTTATGCCGCTGAACGACGTATCGGGTATAAAGCGCTTCGTAAGGCGGGATTGTCTCAGAGTGAAGCTCGTTCTCATATCCAGAGAGCCGACGATTACTTCGGGGGCTTAGGTGTGACGGGAAGCACTCCTATGAGGGCTGTCGGTAACAGGAATTGATAAAGGGGCTAAAAATGAACGACGTAATCAAAAGTTTGCTTAAGAGTTTGGTTGCACTTTTAGTCAGTTCAAAGTTTTCTGAAATAGTCGCCCGGAATGAGAATGGGCGACTTTCACTGGCGGATATTGAAACTGCTTTAAAAGATTATCCGGGGACAATAACTTTGCCCCCTGAATCTGTCTATGACACTGCATGTGTTTACGATGTTTATGACGAAAAAACGGAAGCGAGACAGATAGAGTTTGATTTGTGGTTTGACGATAAAGTAAGCGATTTAACTTTGTCGGTTGAAGTTAGAAAAAATGATTCTGGGGAGTTCGTGATTTCTATCGATGATATCCATGTTTTGTAGCTGTGCTGGCGTAACTTCCCTTTTTTTGACGCAGTAATGTTACAAAGAGTGCAGGACAGCTTGGTCGCGAGGGTGAAGCAGCCGCAAGTGCAATCACTGGAGTTGGAAAAAACACTCAAAAATTTACTGTTAATGGTAGGACGAGAATTCCTGATCAAGTAAATGCGTCCAACATTTCTACACGTAATCCACTGCACGTAACAGAAGTCAAAAACGTTAGATCTCAATCTTTGACCCGTCAGCTTAGGGATAACGTCGACCTTGTTGGGCCAGGAGGAAGGGTCGATGTTTTTGTAAGACCAGATACTAAATTGTCAGGCCCGCTGAGGCGAGCGCATGCAGACCCTACGAACCCTATAAATATAAGGCCAGAATTGTAATAAGGTAGCTCCGTAATGAATGAAATACAGATGACGTTTTATTCGCTATTGAATCTATTTGACAGAAGCCTTTGGGTCAAACTCTTCAGTGAATTGGAGAGAGTGTTTGGCCAGAAGCTATCCCATTTAGATGTCAATGATCCGATGAGAAAGAAGGTGTCGGATCTAGACGCTGCTGCTGATTATATTTGCGCGATTGGCGAAGCAGAGTCTAGCCGAAAAGTATTTGGAAAATTTGGTAGATGCAAGATTGAACTCAGCATATCAATCTTTAAAGAAGCAACACTTTTTCCAAATAGCCTATCTATTCATTTCCCTGAGAAAGTCACTGGCGACCACGAAGGTCTATGTATGCTTCGCAACGCCTTTGAAGAAAGTAATCGATGCTTGAAGCCTTTTTATTCGATCTGTGATTCTATGGATACGATTGCAAGCAAAAGAAAAGCTACGGGTTATGCTGTTGATTTGCAAGCAGAGCTTATCGGTGTTTTCTGGTTGACCTATTTCAATAAGGCATACGTTGACTATTTTGAGGAATCCAAGTTTCAGGAGGTACCTGGTCGCCAAATTGAAGGGCTGGATGGGAGTATGGTGGATCTTGGTGGATCACCATTTGCTGTTACAGTAGCTAGGACTCAGGTTGAAGCTTTATTGGGTAAAGAGTCATTTGTTGATCCGTTGCTTGGTTATGATAATCCTGTTGGCAAGAATGCATTAAGGTTTGATCAGTTGAGTTAATTTATCGCTGACTTGATGTTACAAAGAGTGAACTACCTAAGCATTCTAAGCACAGCTTAAATCAAAAAATTAATAGGGAAGTTAAAACCTCTGATGAATTGGATGCAATTAGAAATCCGCTTGATAAGCGGGGGCCAGTGAAATATGACAGTCAAGGCCGTCTAAGTCAGCGCTTGGTTGGAGAAAAAGCAGAAGTAGCAATCAATCCAGATACGAATACGATTGTCTCTGTGAATCCAACCTCATCGAAGAAAGCAGCTCGTCTAAAACTACGAAATGAGCAAAACCAATGATCTATTTAAGTAAGCACGATGTTCAATTTATGCTTAGGATACTTCAGTTAATACCTGACTTGTGTCAGGTATTAAAGGCTATAGCTGAAGGTGGTGAAATTACGGATGACCAAGCTGACCAACTCCGTGACTGTTGTACCGGTAAACTAGATGAAGTTGGTTTTGATGAAAACTACGAGCCAACAGACGACGGTAGAAGGTTGGAAGCACTGATTGACAAACTTTATATTGGTTAGGCGTAGTTTTCGACTTAGTGCTCCTCCGTTGTTACAAAGATTGCAGGCAAAGCATCTGATAAAGCTCCCGACTTCATAGTTTCACCTGGCGGAACCGTATTTCCCGTACCAAAAGGTGCTACTGGTCCGACACCGGTTGTTAACCCAGCCGGAAAAACGACAGGGAGTGCATGAAGAAAGCTTTAACCATGTTTAGCAGCTTGGTCGAGAGTATCTTAGGTTTATCAGCGTTCTTTTATACTGAGGTTAACAAAGAAGGAAATCTGGATTTTAAGATTGGTTTAAAAGACCAAACGTCTGTCAATGATGGCTTTTCTTACAAGCGTACGCTATCTGCGATATTCGATATTGTCATTTTAATTCTCCATTCGCACGAAAGTTTTTATCGCTTTTGCTATCACGATGGTTTGTTGGAAAGCTTAGATGACAGGGTTAAACTAAAACTAATCTCCGAAATGCGGAAAGTAGCAAATCAGTTTGGTCTTCAGCTAATTATTAGCGTCTTGGATAGTGACATTCCTGAAACTGAAACTGGTAATAAAATTTACTTCCCAGAGGCAGAAATTATTCGCCATCTAGACGATTCAGGTGACAGCGGTAGGTTATTTAGAATGCGCTCTTTTTGATGGAGTGAACTCATAGGTCTAATTAGAAAGCCTTACTGCGCGTGAAAACCGAACTACTGAAATTTGTGTGTAGTTCAGATTGCTAGCTGCTATTCTTTGACTTAAGAAATCGCCTTAACGACACGTTAATTACGTTGTTGTTCAGGCGATTTTGACGTTAGCAGCGAGATGGGAACGTGCAACATGGTCGGTTCAGAGCATAGGTTCATACCAAATATAATATACTTTTACGAACCAAAATTAATATGCTCTGACATTAACTTCTCGGCATTTGAGTATGAGAAATTAGCTGCACTAAAAGTCCAGTTGTGCTGATAAATAAGCCAACTGGATTTTTTTATTAATATTCATTGCTGAAACAGTAATCCATTGCCTGCATATATTCTTATATTCAAGGCGCCAGCCCTTGAGCCAAGCGCGGTACGACACGATGCAGATAGGTCAGGAAATTCGCAGCGTGTTCAGCAGAGGCTAGTGAGGTTTTCCAAACGGCTTCGATTTCCAAAAATATTTCTGCTCCTTCAGTATCCACTAAAGGGCATGCATGTGCGCTATTGCGAATATGGTTGGCGGGGATCACGGCGTTGCCTAAACCAAGGTCGACCCAATCTTCCAAAGCGCTGTAGCTCATTGCTCGGCCAGGGTAAATATCCAGAGCAAGCTTGGCATTCTCAAATAAGTTTAGGGTGATAGTGGCAAGTCCACACAGGTCTTGCGTCATTAATAAACGTTGTTGGCTGGCGGCAGCAAGTGTAATGCCAGATGTTGTGGCCGAGGTTTCTCCATGCGTACAAAGCATCAGACGATCTTTTAATAGCTTAAGGTGTTTTCGAGATCGCGCTTTTTTAAAGCCAGTTCCGATCACTATATCAAGTTGTCCAGCTTCGAAACGCTGTTCAAGATCAGTAACCCCAGACTCGAAAAATAATACATGTACATCACTGTATTCTGTTCTAAAAGGCTCGAGCAAAAGTGCTACGCGTCCAGCGTCAACTAGAGGTGTAAAGCCAATCCGTAACTCAGAACGGGCTGTTGCAGTCAATGCATTGGTTTCGTTTTGAAGCGCTGATACGGTGCGCAAGATGTCATGAATGCGGGGTAACAGTCGCGTTCCCGAGCTTGAAAGCTCAAGCTGGCGACCTCCCCGGATAAATAAAGTTGTACCCAGTGCCGCTTCTAACTCTGCCACGGCTGAAGACACTGTGGGTTGAGATACACCACATTCTCGCGCTGCCGCGCTGAATGATTTCAAGCGTGCAGCGGCGGCTGCGTAAGTAAGTGAAGTTAGGCTGTACATATAGTTTTATCCTATGGGTATATATGAAGTATAGGAGTTATCTTTGACTCATTCAATGCATATACTGGTTGTTAGTTGTTGCCGTTTAACCCCCCATGAGGAATGAAGATGAGATACGCACAGATTTTCCGTTATGTCCTGACATTGAATGAGGCTGAATATCAGGAGCGCTGGATGAAGCCTTATGCTGAAGCTATCGCTGCAGTGCCAGGTTTAATCCGCAAAACGTGGATGGCTGATTTTGAGACTGGGACTTTTGCCAGTGTCTATATTTGGCAAGACAAGGCGTCGATGGATGCATTTATGGCTTCACCAGCTATTGCGAAGGTTGCGGCTGAGCCTTTCTTAAAGGATTTGACTATCACTGTGCTGCCTGTGCACGAGGAAGCGTCGGCGATCACGCGAGGCTAAACATTCCTTACTCGGCAGATGCAGCCCTCAGCTGGGTTGCATCGCCAAGCCGTCACGGATTTCACTTGCTAAGATAGTGCCGTTTTTGGTGGAAAAACGATATCGTACCCCCAATGATAGCAGTAGCCATACACCAGATAGAATAATAGAAACCCCAAATCCAGTAACAGCGCATCCCACAAAGAAATACTCAGATACCATGCTGTCAAAGGTAAAATAGCGAGCAGCAGGCCACATTCGAACAACACTGCATGGTAGATTCGTTCTGCTTGGGTTTTATATGTCCTGCCACGCGGTGCCAGATAATAGCGATCAAACCACTGATTAAACTGGTAATTCCACCAGGTGGCGAGCAACGACATCATGACAGCAAGCCAGCCAAGTTCAGCGGCTGATTTGTTCAAAACTAGGCTGCCAATAGGTATTAATAACAATAAACCGATAACCTCAAAACCGACAGCCATGCGCAGCCTCTCTGCAGTGGAACGGCCCAAATTCACTTTCGTATGTGCAGCTGATCGTGTCATTAATATGCTCCGTTTACCAAAAAGAATGCTATTGTATCTGCTAAAGTAAGGGTTACTAAGTTAGATAACATCTGGAAAACAGATACATGAACCTACAACAACTTGAAACACTCTTAATGGTGGTGAATACAGGCTCGTTTTCTGCGGCGGCTCGAAAGCTTGGTAAAGCGCAGTCTGCGGTGAGTACTGCAATCAGTGATCTTGAAATAGATTTGGATTTACAACTTTTTGATCGTAGTGGGCGTTATCCGGTGTTAACAGAGGCGGGAGCGCGGATCCTACAACAAGCAAAACTCGTACAGATGCAATGCCATCAGTTAAAAGAGTTGGCTATCGACTTAGCCGCAGGCACTGAAACAGGTTTGCGCTTGGCAGTAGATGATGAGGGGCAGCTGCCTTGGTTAGCGCCGATTTTAGCGGAGCTGGCAGAGCAATTTCCACAACTCGAGGTTCAAATAGTGTTTCCTTTACTGGAAGATTTAACACAGTTGTTAGCCGACGATGCTGCCGATTTGGGGATCTGTTTTCAACCGCAATCAGCTTCAGCGCAATTTTTACGTTGGCCGCTTCAGCAATTACGCTTTGTAGCGGTAGCCTCGATACATCATCCGCTTGCTCAACTGGCTGCTGTTTCTCAGGGCGATTTGCAACAATACCGCCAATTGATGGTCGCCGGTCGTGGCAAGGGAACAGAAAAACAACGGGGACGTTTATCTGGCCAAGTTTGGTGGTTAGAAGGCGATATTGCTGTTCTGGCGATGGTTGAACAGGGTATCGGCTGGGCTTGGTTGCCTGAGCATATATTTAAACAACATGGTATTCAAAATAGCATTAAGTGCCTGCCGATTAAGGCTGAAGGCACAAGCTTGTTACCTATGCAGCTTGAACTCTGGCAGCATAGCAACAAAACTGTCGGTCCTGCAGCATTGTGGTTAAAGCGCAGGTTGCTTGCTATGAGCAATAGTACCGTCAGTTATTGAGGCCATTTTAAAACTATTTTGTCATCATATTGCTAAAGACTTGCCTTAAAAGTACTCAACCTAAACTGACAACATCAAGGCTGCTCATTTATTGCGTGGCTTTTCGTTTTATCTAAGATAATAATTCCCCTTATTTATAATAAATTCACCCTCAAATAAAAATGATTATCAATTAGATTGACAGCTTGGGTCTTTTGCGTAAAATTGTGATGTTATAACGTTTTGGTCATTTACCATCATCAGCAAAGGACTTTCTTATGCAAAAAAATATTCATCCTGAGTATCGCCCTGTGTTATTCCATGATTTATCAGCGGACACCTATTTTTTAGTTGGGTCTACCATTAAAACCAGCAGAACGCAGCAGTGGACTGATGGCAACACTTATCCTTATGTTGCGCTCGATATCTCCAGCGCCTCACATCCGTTTTACACCGGCAAACAAAAAGTGTCGCAAACCGAAGGGCGCGTCGCGGCCTTTAGTAAGAAATTTGGTGCGTTAACCAAAGCCAGTCGTAATTAAGGAGCAAGTGATGAAAGTATTATCATCGTTAAAGTCAGCCAAAGAGCGGCATCCAGATTGTCAAATAGTTCGCCGGCGCGGTAAGGTTTTTGTGATTTGCAAATCGAATCCGCGTTTTAAGGCCCGCCAGCGCTAAGGTAAGAGTCATTGCTCATGCAAATAAGAACTGTTATCATCTGCGTCGTTTCTGATTAGTTGCATGAGTGGCGGTATTACTTGGCGGTATTTCCTTTTCAAACCTTAGCGCAAGCGGTGGAGACTTACTATGCTGAGCTTAAACAGTTTGTGAGAGCGCGTACCGGCTCAGCCGATTTGGCAGAAGAGGTCATACAAGAAACCTGGCTTAAGGCTGCGGGGAGTGCCGTTGCGCTACCCGATAACCCCCGCGCCTATTTATACAAAATGGTCAGTCATGTGGCCATTGATCAGATCCGTCGCGAGCGCAGCGCTAGTCAAGCCGAATGTGCAAACAGCACTGCCATAGATGAAACGCATTTAGACCAAATCCCCTGCTCAGCACCAAGCGCCACAGACATTATTTGCAGTAATCAACAGTTTGATATTTTACAACAAGCCATTTTGGAGTTACCTCAGAAGTGCCGTGAAGTCTTTGTACTATATCGTGGTGAAGATCTTACGATGAAACAAATTGCCCAGCAGTTGCAGATCAGCGAGAAAACGGTGGAAAAACATCTTGCTCGCGCCATGCTACATTGCCGGCAAAAATTACGAGCCGCTGGACGCAATGTGTAAGTTAAACGGCTATAAGGTAAACAAAGCTTGAACTGCAGCATACCCTTGCTAGACTGCTCTGCTACCTACGATAGACCAATCAAATATTTTGATTTGACTGGGGGATTCTTACCTCGTAAACCGTCAAATAAGCAATATGCTTGTCACGGCTTGAGTAAAAACTGGTTACTATGAAAAATATCCAACAGCAAACGAAGGCAGAAATTCCTGCTGCCGTACTAAAGCAAGCAGCCATTTGGCAAGCGCGGCTACAAAACTGTGATCCGCACAGCGCAGAGCAACAACAGCTTACCGCGCAGTTAAATACTTGGTTGTTAGCTAACCCACAGCATCAGCAAGCCTATGCCGAAATGAATCAGTTATGGCAGCTGCTGGCAGTACCAGCCAAGCAGTTAGTCCAGCCCGCTACAATTCATGTCGCTAAGCAAAGCAGCTGGCCTCGGTTAGCCACGGCAGCCTGTTTGCTGTTGTCCTTGTTAGCGGGTATTGGTTGGCAACAGCAATGGCCTTTAGCGCTTCAAAGCGATTACCGCACCAACGTGGGCGAGCAACAGCAACTGCAGTTAGCCGACAGCAGTCAGATTAAGCTAAATACTAACAGCGCCATCGCGGTAGATTATAGTGCCAGCGAGAGGCGAGTTCGTTTATTGCAGGGCGAAGCTTGGTTTGATGTCATGACTGACGCTACGCGTCCTTTTATAGTTGAAACACCGCGCGGCACTATTACGGTCACCGGTACGCAATTTAATGTCAAAAATACTGCTGAGCAGGTGGTCGTCAGTTTAGTCGAAGGTGGGGTGCGTTTAGCGAATCAAGCTTCGGCAGAGCAGATTCTACAGGCGGGTGAGCAAGCACTGCTAGCTGCCTCTGGTATCAGTCGCGCACAGTCCTTTGATCAAACGGCAGTAAGTGCCTGGCGCCGAGGTCAATGGGTATTTTATCAAACACCATTGCAGCAAGTCGTGGCAGAATTGAACCGACATCGAAGCGGCAAAATTGTGATCATCAATAAGCAACTTAATCAACAACAAGTGAGTGGCGTATTCTCGACGCAAGATCCAGATGCGGCCCTGCGGCTGATTACTCAAACCCTGCAGTTACAGCAAACGAGATTAAGCGACTATCTGATATTGCTACATTAGCTAAAATATAAAGAGACTGTGGAAAAGAAAATATTTTCAGTAAGACTGGGGGATTAGCCTGTCAAGTTACGTCTTACCTGTAGTTGTTAATCATTCGCATTAATTTTTACGGGGCTGCTGTACTAT
This sequence comes from uncultured Rheinheimera sp., assembly GCA_964577005.1. Classification (GTDB taxonomy): domain Bacteria; phylum Pseudomonadota; class Gammaproteobacteria; order Enterobacterales; family Alteromonadaceae; genus Alishewanella. The sequence continues at coordinate 20,388 of CAZNXI010000019.1, read as the reverse complement.
GAAATCTGCATCTTTATCCGTGTTTTCTCCCTCTACCTTGGCGCTGGCGGTTGGTTTGGCATTAGTGCCTGTGAGTGCCATGGCGCAGCAAGCGCTTACCGCCAACATTGCAGAGCAAAACCAGCGCTATACTTTTAACATCGCTGCTAAACCCCTACCGCAGGCCTTGGCTGAGTTCTCGGCTGTCACAGGTTTACAGGTGCTCTACACCGAACAAAGTATTTTTTCACAACAAGCCGCTGCGTTAAACGGTAATTTTAGCGCGCAAGAAGCGTTGCAGCGTTTAACCGCTGGCAGCGGCATGCTTTTTCGTTTTACCGCCAATGGCGTGACGCTGGAAAAGGCGCCGCAGCAGCAAGCGGGTGGGCCTTTGGTGTTGGGGGCGGTGACGGTAACGGCCGCAGCCGTTGAAACTAGCGCATTAACCGCACCTGCATCCATCAGCATTATCAGTGCCGAGCAGTTAACACAGCGCGGAGTGACCGATTTAACTGAGGCAATTCGAAATGTGCCCGGTGTTGCGGTGGCTGGAGCAGCTGACGCTGAAAATATTTTTATTCGTGGTTTGCCTGCAGAGTACACCATGATCTTAATTGATGGTAAAAGGGTAAATACTCGAGAATCTCGGACTAATGGCGCTGGTGGTGTTGATCAGTTTTTTATGCCGCCCGTTTCAGCGATCGACCGCATCGAAGTGGTACGCGGGCCTATGTCTGCACTGTATGGCACTGATGCGATGGGTGGTGTGATTAACATCATAACGAAAACACCTGCTGATTATTGGACAGGCTCTGTGACTTTGGAGAGTTCGTTCCCAAGTGCCAGTGAAGATAGTGCACAAAAACAACTGTCATTTTATGTAAATGGTCCTTTATTCGGCGACAAACTGGGCTTGCAGATCCGGGGTCGAAAACTAGACCGCACCGCGGCAGAGCGTATTGAAAATAATCGCCAAGTGGGGCCTGATAAACGCGATCTAACCGATCTCTTTGTTCGGTTGCATGCCGAGCCTATTGTTGGGCATAAAATGAGTGTAGAAGTTGGCCAAACGACGACCGAGGTGGGTGTACGGGATGATAGTAGAGAGTCTTTAGCGCTTGACTATAAAACCAAAGTTGCAGCGTGGGATCTGTCAGCTGCCTGGCATTTGGAACAAGCACAGCGTAAAACGGTTGGTTCGTTACGTAGCCCAGAAACCGAAAACAGTATTCTCGACCTAAAGGCATCTCGTCCCTTTAATTGGCTTGGTGAGCATCAACTGACGCTGGGCGGTCAGTTAGCCGATGCCGAATTAGCTGATTTTAACCCCGGCCTAGCCGACAATATTACATACTCTTTTTCCAGTCGGCAAAAGGCGGTATTTGCAGAAAATAGCTGGCAGTTACTGCCTGAGTTTAATCTGACTTTGGGCGCGCGTTATACCGATGATGATCGCGCCAAAGCAAAGTTTACACCTCGGCTATACGCACTGTGGGAACTGAAACCGAGTTTATTTTTATCTGCAGGGGTATCTACCGGTTTTCGAACACCAGAGTTACGCGAGTCGGTTGAAGGTTATTACATGACCAGTGGCCAAGGTCGTGATGTGATTCTAGGTACTGCAGACCTTAAACCAGAAGAAAGCGTGAATAGCGAGCTAGGTTTACGTTTTGAAAATAACCGTTTTAGCTGGTCTGCGACAGTGTTCGCAACGGATTTTAAAAATAAAATCTCAACATTTGCAACGGGCGACAGATTGCAGCTCGGTAATAGCACTTACAATGTCTTCCAATACTACAATATCGATAAAGGGCGCTCGCGTGGGGCAGAACTCAGTGCGCGTTATCAAGTGCTACCCAGTCTAGGCGTTACTACTTCTTACAGTCATACTGAAACAGAGCATCGTTCAGGGAGCTTATTTGGTCGTCCCTTATCACGAACTCCCAAAGACCAAGCGGAGTTACAGTTTGATTGGCAAACTCCGTTAACAGCGCTTTCGGCATGGACAGCACTGCGCTATCAGGGAGACAGTGTGCAAGTGCAAAGTGGTAGTCGTGGCAATACTTTGGTGGAGTACCAAGGCTACACCACTTGGGATTTGGGTTTGAATTATGCCGTATTGGACTCGGTTAACCTCAAGGCCGTTGTTTATAATCTGGCAGGTGTGAATATTACCAATGCCGAGCACGGTTCAGTGAAAAATGGTCGTACCCTTTGGTTAGGTCTAACAACAGAGTTCTAATGATGAAAAAAAACGTTTTTATTTTTTTATTGTTGGCTTGTTATGCTGCGGCGACTTTAGCTAACCCTGCTAACACTATGGCGACTGAAGCCGAACGCCAAGCGCAACTTGGTAAAGCGGCGGCTACTTTGTTTCCAGGCTATGCCTCCTTATGTGACTTAGAAAGCCAAATACAAGGTGTGAATTCACCACAGCAGCGGCCGGCTAGCCCTCGGCCTGCAGCGAGTGAAACTGCGCGTAGTGCTCGACCTGCTCGAACCCCAATACCGCCGATGCAGGTTTTTGATAACTTGTTTTTTTTAGGAAATCATACAGTGACAGCATGGCTATATGGTACGCCTGCGGGTTATGTGTTGATTGACGGTTTAAACACAGATCAAGAAGCGCAAACCTACATTTTAGGTGGTATGCAAACCCTAGGCTTGGATCCGGCGAATATCAAATTTGTACTGGTAACGCATGCCCATGGTGATCACTATGGTGGTGCAGATTATATTGCTGACACCTTAGGTATTGATATTTTAATGAGTGCCGAGGACTGGGAACTGGCAGCAAAAACGCCAGATCATCCACGTTTTGGCCCTGCTCCAAAGCAGGGGAAAGTGGTTCAAGATGGTGAAGTGTTACGCTTTGGTCAATCAGCTGTCACCTTACATCTTACTCCTGGGCATACTGCTGGTACTTTGTCGCTGATTTTTGATGTATTTGATCAAGGCAGTTTGCATCGCGCTATGCTCTGGGGGGGTACCGGTTTTAATTTCGGCCCTAAACCGGAACTATTTGCAGAATATGCCGCTTCTGCAGTAAAAATGCAGCAGCTGTCTAAAGCAGCAGGCGTTGATGTGTTTTTATCTAACCATGTTAGACGTGATGGTGCCAATATTCTTATGGAAAAACTAAAACAGCGTCGCCCCGGACAAGATCATCCCTTTGTTTTTGGCGAGCCAGGTTACGCACTGTTTGATGTGTTGCAGCATTGCGCCTTAGCGCAAGCCGCGCGATTTAGTCTACAGGAGGGGCAAGGTGCCACAAAATCTGCACAGTAACTTGCAAATAACTGAGGCTACCCACATGGCAGCAGAAACTGACGCATGGTCTAAGCTTGACTCACTACTTAACGCCGGTGGCCCAGTCGTTGCCATCTTGTTGCTGATGTCTTTTGTGGCGTTGACGCTGGTGTTACTCAAACTATTGCAGTTTCAGCGGGCACGCTTATGGCAACGCCAGCCGGCGCAGCAAGCTTTGTTGTTGTGGCAACAAGGGCAAGATGAGCTAGCACTAAGCAAAGCCAGCACGAGCGCGAACCCTACCGCTCAAGCAATGGCATTAGCAATGCGTGGCCTTAGTACTGCCCAGCCAGAAGCTGTAGTGCGCGAAGAGGTGCTGCGTTTTGGCAGCGATGCCTTGTTTCAGTTACGCCGGGGCTTACGCCCGCTGGAAGTGATCGGCTCGCTGGCACCGCTGTTAGGCTTATTGGGCACAGTCCAAGGCATGATTGCTGCCTTTCAGCAACTCGAAGGGGCTGGTAATAAGGTTAATCCGGCCATTTTATCTGGAGGGATCTGGGAAGCGCTATTAACCACGGCGGTTGGCTTATGTGTGGCGATCCCAGTAGTGGCGCTGCTGAATTATTTGGAGCGGCGGGTCGATCATCAGGCGCATGAGATGGATAATTTAGTGACCCAAGTGTTTACCCGCGCTTTGCATCGTCAAGCTGACCATGGTGAGCCTGGCACGGTCGCAACGCCGTCCGCGCCAAATCAGAGCAAGCTTTCTGACAATAGCCATACTGCCGTGGTCACGCCAATTGCGGCGAAAAGCCAGAGCGGTCATAGCAGTGTCTAAGCCTGTTACAGCCCAGTTTCAGTTTGCGGAAAAATCTGCAAAACGTAAAAATATCATCAGCTTAACGCCGTTGATAGATGTGGTGTTTATTTTGCTGGTGTTTTTTATGTTGGCGTCTAGTTTTGCCGATTGGCGCAGTGTGGCGCTGGACACTAGCACTGCGGCGCAGCCAGCGCCTTCACAAGTAACGCCTTTTTTGGTGCAGCTATCGGCTGTGCCAAGTGGTGACTCCGTGCGCAGCAGTGAGCAATTGAGTCAGGCGCAACTTCGGTTAAACGGGAATGAAGTCAGCTTGCAACAATTGCTGACATTAGCACAGCAGCGGCAACCTGCCGATTTAATCGTGAGTATACAGCCACTGGCCGATACCCCGGTGCAAGCCTTAATTGCCTTGCTGGATGCCCTCGACGCCGCAGGGGTTAAGCCGCTGCACTTACAGCAGGATCCTAACTGGCAAGCATCTCGTCAGCAAATGCCGGCTACGCACACCCCTAACTCGCCCGAGTCTGCAAGGCAACCAACAGACGCGCCTGCAACTGCAACCCAGAGGCAGCCCTAATGCATTTTCCAGAGCGCCGCACCGATCAAACGGAAGAGCGGATTTTACCACTGATTAACGTGGTATTTTTATTACTGATTTTCTTTATGATTGCAGGCAGTTTAACGGTGAGCGAGCCCTTTGAGGTAACGCCACCGCAGTCCAGTAGCCAAGCAGCAGAAACACCGGAGAGTGTGACAATTTTAATCAGCCAAAGCGGCCAGTTGGCCTTTGATAACCAGCCTATTAGCGAAGCGGAGTTGTTGGAAAAGTTAACAACGCAGCTTAAAGCGCAACCTGACACCTCTGTCACCCTAAAAGCCGATGCTCGGCTAGATGCCAACACTTTGGTACAGCTTACGCATAAATTCTATGATGCAGGGGTGAAAACACTGCGATTATTAACGGAGCCTGTGGCAGTATGATCGCGCAGGTGAATGTGCATTATGGCCTAAGCCCGAAGAGTTGGTTGCTCGCGGCGAGCTTGGCGTTGCTGTGTTATCTTGTGTTAGCGTTATGGTTGGCATATAGCCCAACCAGTGTTACCTCAGGGCAAGCTAAAGCTGCTGGCAGCGGTGGTGTCGAAATTTCGTTAGGCCCTGCAGGCCGCGCTGCTGGCACAACAGTTCCGCCTGCAGCGCCCGCAGCGAAAACCGAGCCTGTAGCAACCCAGTCTGAGAAGCCGGCACCGGCTGCGACTACGCTGAACACGGCTAACCCTATTACAGCGCAAGCGATGTCAGCAATACCACCTAAACAACCTAAAGCCTTAAACAAAGTGCCAGCAAGCGCGCAACCTGTGCAAGCTCAGCCTTCTGTTGAACCCTTACCGGAGATGCCAGCACCAAAGCCAGCTACTGATAATGCGGCCAATACTTCTGATACCGATACTGCTTTTAGCAGCGCAGCGCCAGATGCAGCCCTTGGCGCAGCGGGTCAGGGTGGTGACACCACAACAAATGAGCAGGGCAGTGGTGATAACAGTGCGGGTGGGGGCTTGCCCGGCGAAACCGCCGATTATGCAGCAACATTATTAGCCTGGTTGGAGCAGCATAAAGACTATCCACGTGCTGCGCGCAGTCGGCGGCAGCAAGGTACGGTGTTGTTGTATTTTGTGTTGGATGCACAGGGTTATGTTAGCCAACAACGTATCGAGCAAAGCTCAGGCTTTGCGGCGCTGGACAATGAGGCTCTCAAGATGTTGCAGCGGGCACAGCCGTTACCCACTATGCCCAACTCTCTGCACCAAGCACCACTTGAGTTAGTGGTGCCAGTGCAGTTTTTCTTGCGATGAGATGACTGTTATTTAAATGCTGAGTCCAAGTGATCTCTGTGTGAGATACCCTAGATAGAATACAAAAATTGACAATCTTTGTATTCTATCCCAGAATAATTTGCATAACTGCCTATTTGATGAGGTTATCATGCATGTATCCCTTACTGCCGAGTTAGAATCTCGCATTAAAGCCAAAGTTGAAAGCGGCCTTTACAACAATGCCAGTGAAGTGATCCGCGAAGCATTGCGTTTCATGGAGACTCACGAAGACTGGATTCACGAAGTGAAAATGGCTCGCCTGCGGGAACAGCTAAAAGCCGGCACCGATCAGCTGGACCGTGGCGAGGGCATAGCCATTGAATCAAAAGCTGCGCTGGATTCATTGTTTGACGATATCAAGGTCTAAGGTATATGCCCGCACGCCGGCTTATTATCGCCCCTGCAGCCAAAACCGATCTAAAAGACATCTACCAGTTCGGACTTAGTCAATGGGGGCAAGCTCAATCCGATAGTTATCTGGATAATCTTAAAGCTCATTTTTGGTATCTGACTGAACAACCTTTGATGGGCATAGATCGCTCCGAGCTGCTGCCCGGTGTTAGAAGCTTGCCTACTGAAAATCATACCTTGTTTTACAGAGTCACTGCGGAAACGGTAGAAATTATTCGTGTACTTCATAGCCGACAAGACCCGCAGCGGCACTTGAACAAATGAACGACGCAATCTCGGTACTTTAGTGCCGAGTAGTTCACATCGTCAAAGGCTATCTCAGGCCTTGGCCGTCAGAATGACGCCGTGCTCAGACTTCTGGCGTAGTAAACCCCACTAACCACACCTTTAACAAAGCATTAAGCTGCTGTTGCTGCTCGTTCGTTAAGTTGCCCATCAGCCGTTGCTGCAAGGCGATATGCTCGGGCAGTACTTGCTCAATCAGGGCTTTGCCTTGCTCGGTCAGGCTAACATGCACTACGCGCCGATCTTCTGTGCAATGGCGACGCTGTATTAGTGCTCGTTGTTCTAGCTTATCGAGCCGAGTGCTCATGGCGCCAGAGCTTAATAACATACTTTGATACAGCTGCGACGGTGATAAGGAATACGGCTCACCGGCGCGTTTTAGGGTCGCCAATACATCAAACTCCCCTTGTTTTAGCCCGTGCTGCTCGTAGCAATGTAAAAAGGCCAGATCAAGCGTTTTATTTAACCGCGCAAAGCGGCCGAGTAGCTGCATGGCCAGCAGCTCATCGGTAATCCCTTGGCGTTGCCATTGCGCGGTGATCTGATCTAAATCGTCATTCATGGTAGTTGTTACTCGTCGTCTTGCAAGATGCACTGCCGGCAGCACCTCGCAGGGCTAACCGCGCGGTATTCAGCCAGAGTGGGCGTCGCTAAGTTTGGTGAACTGCTTTACAGCTTAACCAACAACAGGCAAAATATAAATATCTTTATGTAAAGATACTTTTTGAAAAGATTCTTTAAGGGTGTTTATGTCTGTTTCTTCTTCTCGCGCTGCGCGACCCGCTGCTAGTTCAGCGGCTAATGCCAGCTTAGCCCCTGTAGCACAAGCTACAACGGCTAATATGGCAACTGACACTGCGCCGCTGTCTGGGCAATCTCGCCCTGCCACTGCCTTAAGCGTTGCACAGCTGCTATGTTTACTGGCGATAGTGCTAGTGGCATTAAACCTGCGACCTGCTTTGGCAGCCATTGGGCCTTTATTACAGGCAATACAGGGTGATATTAGCCTTAGCTTTAGTGCGGCGTCCTTGTTGACCACCTTACCGGTGTTAGCCATGGGATTATTGAGCTTTGTCGGTTTTCGGTTGGCTGCGCCACTGGGATTAGAGCGCACTGTTGCGCTGGCCTTAGTGATGTTGGCGCTAGCAACAGCGCTGCGTTTTTGGGTACCGAATGCCAGCTGGTTAATTAGCACTGCCTTATTAGCCGGCGTAGCCATTGCCATGATCCAAACCTTAGTGCCAGCCATTATTAAAGCGCGCTTTGCTGAGAAAACGCCGCTGATTATGGGCTTTTATGTGACGGCCATTATGTCGGGCGCGGCCATTGCGGCGATGAGTACGCCACTGCTGGCCAGCAGCTTAAGCTGGCGCATGAGTTTGGGCAGTTGGGTGTTATTGGCACTATTCGCACTACTGATTTGGTGCTGGCAAATAAAAGTACCTAAAGCCGCCAGTCAGGCTGTTGCGCCAATAACGGCGGTGTCGTTTTGGCGCAGTAAGCGTAGCTGGCAATTAGCGGTATTTTTTGCGCTGGGCACCAGCTGTTATGTCTCGGTATTGGCTTGGCTGGCACCTTATGCCATAGAGCAAGGCTTAACTGCTAAACAAGCCGGTTTGCTGCTAGGGTTTTTAACCAGCTGCGAAGTGGTCGCGGGTTTATTCTTTCCGTGGTTAGCTATGCGCAGTCGTGATAAGCGCCAGGTCATTGCCATCCTTTGTGTACTGCAATTAGTTGGGTTTAGTGGTTTAGCCTTATTGCCAGAAACTGCCTTATTGCTGTGGGTGGCGCTGATCGGTTTAGGTATTGGCGGCATTTTCCCGTTGGCCATTATTATTACGATGGATCATGTCGATAACCCATTACAGGCTGGGCGCTTAACCGCCTTTGTGCAAGGTATTGGTTATATTATGGCGGCTTTTACCCCGTGGATCGCTGGTGGGCTGCGCGATAGCTTACAGAGCTTTACCCTGGCCTGGTTGCTGTTGGCCGCCAGCAGTGTACTGGCGCTTTATTTAGGCACAAAATTTAGTGTTGCCAGTTATCGCCAGCACTTTGCCGTAACGTCGCCAGCTTAACAGCTGGCGTTAATACAATCGCGGCCGTCTGCTTTGGCGCGATATAAGGCTGTATCTGCCGCGCAAAGTAGGGCCGTGCTGGTACGAAACTGGCCATTAATCTCACTGGCAATGCCTTGGCTTACGGTAATACCTACTGAAGCTGGTAAGCCAGCATCGGTAAACTGTAATTGCCGAACTACGTGTTGCACCTCTCTGGCCACGGCTAAAGCGTTAATTTCATTATAGTGCGGTAAAATTAATGCAAATTCTTCACCGCCATAGCGTGCTGCAAGTTGGGCGTCTAGCGGCATGGCTTGCAGAATAGCCCGTGCCACCTTGCGCAGGCAGGCATCACCCTGAATATGGCCATAACTGTCGTTAAACTGCTTAAAATAGTCGATATCAATAATAATCACACTTAAGGGGCTACGCGCTGCCGTGCACTGTCGCCAATTTTGCAGCAGTTGTTCGTCAAAACTGCGCCGGTTGGCTAAGCCCGTTAGGGCATCGGTCGCGGCTTGCCGTTTTAGTTGCTCAAACTCGGCTTTTTGCCGCGTGAGATCGCGTAAAATAAGTACGAGCCGCGCTTGTGGTTCGGGTAAAAACGACACCGATAACTCAATATCCTTTAAATCACCATTCGCGCAATGTACCACCATTTCAGAAGGTCCCGCTTGCAGCGACAGCACCTGTTTGGCGACAATTTTGACCAGCCCCTGATATTGCTGTAAGCAACGATCATGTAAAAAGTTCGACCAGGACTCGCCAATCAGCGGCCGATCGATACTGTTTAACAGCAAGGCCGCTTTGGCATTAGCGCACTCTATTACCCCCTCGGCATTCACCACCAATACCGCCTCTGCGAGGTACTGAATAAACCGGCTGATATCAAAATCCGCACTGGGTTCATGGCGTGTATTGACTAAACTATGGCTATCATCATTTAAGGCGACAGGGTGTAAAGTATTCTGAAAAGGGGCAGCGCTCATCTTGTTATCTCGCGTTAGTGAGTTTTGTTATGACTCACTATAGAGCCTTGCTAGCGCTAGAACCTTTCGGCAACCTTACTTTTTAAGCGTTTGATTTTAATTAATAATATTTTAATTTATCCAGAAGGGTAAGGCTGTCCGCAGCACTAATGAGTCGCTGTTTGCTATAGTTTCTGGCGCAATAACTGCTAGGTTGGCTACTTTCGTATTAAAAATATGGCGATGGTATTACTAAGAAAAGCCCCAATTGGGGCTTGGTAGTGGGTGTAAATCTTCGTCTTAATCTGGATTGTTTTTTACTTCAGGGTCTGGACTAAGAATAAACAGTGAATTATGGGTATTGCTTAAGATAAATTGAAATTTAGTCTTGCCAGTGGTTTGGTCAGTATCCAGCATTTGCAAGTACTGACCATCGCTGCTGACAGTAACGGCATCAATAATGCCATCAAAGGGGGTAGTAAAACCGGCACCGATAAATTTTAAGCCTTTACCGGTATTATCAACTAGCTTATAGGTAATGGTACTGGCTTCGGTAACGGTAATATCGCCGCTGGGCAGTGGCTCGCCGCTGGCGCTTTGGTAACTAAATACCGGCTCGCCTTGTTCCAGGGTTACAAGAACGTTAATTATGGGTGATGCAGTAGGGCGCGGCATAGGGATCTCCTTAGGGGTTAAAATATATATCGACAATGGCATTCTGCTGTAACAGCTTAAGCAGTTCTGGGTGTTGCGGCAGCTCGCCCAAACAATCTAGCGCCTGGCTATAAGTTATAAGGTAGCGGGGATCTTTATTATTTTTAACTATTGGGGCTAAATGCTCTGTTATCTGCTGGCAAAGCTTTTTAGCGGCATAAGTGCTTTGCTGCGCTTGGAATACTTTAGCCTGCATAAGTTGGCTGTCGGCCAACAAGCCATGATAGATAAGATTTTTCGCTTGTTGCTCAGTCAATTCGCTAAAAGTGGCCGCTGCCATATCGGCATACTGTTTTGTTAATTCAACAGCACCAAGGCTATAAAAATGATTGGCAGCGACAATCCAAAGCCTGGCGCTGATATCTTTGCGCTGAGAGGCAGATAGCTTCGAATCAGGAGCGTTAAGCTGTTCCAGTAATTCATTAAGCTGCTGTATAACATGATCAGGAGTTAAGTCTGTTGCCAGTTGAAATTGCTGATGATTAAAAAAGTGCTTGTTTCGTTGCCAACTGCTATTGTCGGGATCTTGTGCGATTGCTTGTAAAATAGCGTTTTGGCCGTGTTTTGAGGCTTCCAATGCTGCAGTAGTTTGCCCCTGATACATAAGAATTTCAGCAAATTTGTGGTAGCTGCTTGATAAGATATCAAGTAGATAAGCTTCCTGCGAGCGCTGTGGCGCTAATATCTCGGCTTGTAATTGCTGATATGTATCTAAAGCCAGCTTTATGTTGCCTTCAGATAGGCCAGCACTGGCAAGCCAAGATCGAGTATTTGCGCTATCTGCCAACAGTTGAAGGTTTTCTGGTTGTTTTGCCTGCGCCAGTAATTTTAGTCGTAATGACTCCTCAAAATTTTCTCGCGCTTCGTCAAATTGCTGTTGTCTCATTGCCAGCGAACCCAGAGAACTAGTGGCATAAGATAGCTCCATAATGGCATCAAGATTATCCGGGGCCAGCTCGTACATCCGTTCACTATAATGGTAATAGCGTTCAAACTCGGGTTTAGTGCCCTGCCAGTTGCTGACATCGTATTGTATTTGCCCCAGCCAAAAGGCGTTGGCGCCGAGGGTTTTTAATAGCTCCAGATTAGTGGGCTGTAATTTTAGTACCGCTTCTAATTGGTTACGACCGGCTTGCAGGGCGGCGCTGGCTTCGTCTATTTTACCGCGCGAATAGGCTACCTCGCCCATGGCGGTCAGGGTTTGGCCGTGCTGTAGCTTGGCTTCGGTACTTTGTAGGGTGCTTGCGTTGCTAAAGTCGGTAAAGTATTCCAGCGCTTTATTGCTGATGCCGTCCAGTAAATCCATACGGCCGATACTGCGTAGCTTGTCGGCAAACTCGCCGACCATAAACCCCAGTAGGTTTTCGGCAGCCAGGCGTTTTTGCTGGGCTTGTTGTTCGGCGTGATAGCTTTTAATGCTTAGGCTAAAGGCTATAAAGGTTAACAAGCACAAGGCGGTGATGGTGCCACGACGTAGCCAACGTTTTTGTTGGGCTTTTTGCGCAGAGGCGTTAATAAAGGCTAACTCGGCCGCATCCAGTTGAAACAGCGGGTTTTGTTTAAGCTGTAGCGCTTCTTGCAGCGGTTTACCCGGTGCCAGTAAGTAGGCGCTATTGTATTGCTCGGCTTGCCAGCGTTGCTGTAAATGTTGCAGCCGGCTTTTAATACTTAGGCTGTCATGATGCTCGTTAATCCAAGCGGTGGCGCGCGGCCAGCGCCGCAGGAGCGCTTCGTGTGCTACGCTAAAGCAGGGTTCGCCTTGTTGTAAGTGCGACACAAATAAACGTTGCTCAACTAAGGTTTGCACTAAGGCGCGTTCAGCATCGGTCTTCAGCTGGCTAAAGCGGGCACTGCGGCTGGTAATGCTTTGCTCATCTTCGCGCAGGGTCACCAACAGGGAGAGCACTGCCGGCAAGCTGGCTTGCTGTGCTGCGGTCAGGGTGTTGATGGCTTGCTCGGCATTTTTACCAATAGCGCCCTCGATCCCGCCCAATTTTTTATAGGTGGCTACTTGCAGTGTATTGTCGCTGCTACGTTGTAAATACAGTTGCTGCAAGGTGTACTGCAGCATAGGCAGCGCGTCTGGGTTGCTGGCGGCTTCACGGCAGAGCATTTCATCTAAGGGAACGGCGGTATCGGGATCAGTATCAAAGCTTAGCCCTGCCGCAAGGGCCGGTAGCCGAATCATTTGTAGCAAATCGCTCCGATTCGGGGCGGCTAAATCAAAATGCGCGCCCTTGGCTTTGCCTGCCATCAGGGTAGGATAATTCACCAGTAACGGATAAAACTCATTGCGACAGGCACTGAGCACTAACACGCTATCGCTGCAGGCGAGCTGTTCTAGTAAAGAAATAAATTGATTACGCTCGGTGTCTTGAAATAGCGGTGACGACAATAACACCTCTAACCGATCCACAAATAATGCTAAGCGTTTTAGGCTTTGTCGTGCCGGTTGCAGAGTTTGGCTAAGCTGCTTAAGCACTGCTGCCGGATCTTGGCTAAGTACATCCGCTAATTGCGCGGCGCTATAACCGGTTAGCACGGGCGCATCGTTTAACTCCCAATCCAGTAGCGTACTGGCTAAATTAAGCAGCAGTTGTTGCGGGGCGACATCGGCTAAATCGAGGCTGCTGTAACTCAGTACTTCGATACCATGATAACCACCGGCTTGCATTAAATTGGGCAACACCCCGGCATTGACCAAGGACGATTTACCACTGCCACTTGGCCCCAGCAATAAACAAAAGGCTCGGCCAAATTTCACCTGCTGCGCGATACGTTCTAACAGCGTACTGATATGGGCGCCACGGCCAAAAAACACACTGGCATAACGCGCATCATAGGCTTGTAAGCCCGGAAAAGGTGAGCCTTGCTGCCAGCTCAGCTCGCTAACACTTTGCTCTTGACCTACCGGATAGCGCACCTCGGCAATGGCGCGGTAGCCGCGTTTGCGAATGGTTTCAATATAGCGCGGCTGAGTGGCACTATCACCCAGTGCTTTGCGAAGCTGCGCCAAGGTTTTATGGAGTGGGTTATCACCGGTATCGGTACGCGGCCAGCAGTGGTTGATAATATCATCGGTACTGACTACTTCGCCGGCATGCTGACACAGCAGTTGCAGCAATTCCATGGCTTTGGGTTCAAGCTGAAGTGACTGTTTTCCCTGCCTAATTGAATTGGCTGTAGGGTCAACTTGCCAGTCACCAAAGAAATAGGTTTTGCTCATAATGGATCAACTCAATGCTTGGGGCTCATTAATTGGCGTCAAACATAGCATGAGTTTATAAATTAGTTTAGCGGTAACCCTGATCATCTGACTAAGGTATTACCAGAAGATAGCGGCATATCGCGGGTTAAGAGGGGCGATATTGCGCACAAAAGATATAGGGAAGCTCCGCTTTGCTTGCGTCGTGTAAACAATAATGACAAAGCGCAACGTATAAATTTTCGCCTTTTTTTGTTTGCTAGATTGACGTCTAACTGTTATTGATCTACTTTATGTAAGCGCTTACATTTTTGGTGGGCAATTTGCATTTGGCAATTGCAGGCGTGACAAGGCATTAAACAGGAACTCAGGGTATGACTAATATAACGATAAATGCGAAACCCTTGGCCGCACTTCTAATTGCGGCAGGGCTTATCGGCTGTGGTGGCGATGTAAAAACCAACACAGATTTGACAGCGGTTAATCCTAGCCAACCAGTCACCGACTGGAAGTTGGTTTGGAGTGATGATTTTGCTGGCAACAGCATCGATCGTCGTAAGTGGACTTTTGAAGTCGATTGTCGCGGTGGCGGTAATCAGGAAAAGCAATGCTACACCGATAGTCCAGAAAATGCGTTTGTTTCAGACGGTACCCTTAAAATCGTTGCCAAGCCTGCACCCGAAGGCTCGCCATTACCTTACACCTCTGCGCGATTAAACACCAAATACCAAGGTGACTGGAAATACGGCCGCATTGAAGTCAGAGCAAAAGCCCCTTCAGGTCAAGGTTCTTGGCCAGCAATTTGGATGATGCCTACCGATGAAGTGTATGGCGGCTGGCCAAAGTCAGGCGAAATCGATATTTTTGAAGCCGTGAATTTAAAAACCGTGGATGCAGAAGGCACTGTCGAATCGAAAGTGTATGGCACTTTACACTATGGTCGTGAATGGCCGAATAACTCGAACAGTGGTAAAGCTTACACCCTACCAAACGGCGCCAATCCAGCAGATAGTTTTAATACTTATGCCATAGAATGGCAGGAAGGCGAAATCCGTTGGTATGTAAATGATTACCTGTACCAAACCCAGCAAGCCTCTCGAGTGCGAACTAACAGCCGTGGTGAGCTAATTGGGTTAAGTCATCGTGGTTGGTTTGCTGAATATTTCAATCAAGTGACTGGCAAATTAGAAACACAATGGAATGCCGCGCCTTTTGATCAACGTTTTTATTTAATTTTAAACCTTGCGGTTGGTGGAAACTGGCCAGAGAACGTTAATAATCTGGGTATTGATGCCGAGGCGTTTGCTAATGGTCAAACCTTTGAAATTGATTGGGTGCGGGTGTATGAATGCCAGGCTAACCCTAATAATGGTAAAGGCTGTGAAACGATACGTGCTGGCTATTTAGATGCGGAAACCCTAGTCACGGGGCAGGCGCCTATCCCATCACCACCTTCAACGGGTGTGGCACAAAATCTCACTATTTTTGATGGTACAGCTAATCCAAATTGGCCAGCATGGGATTGTTGCGGTGGTTCAACCCCTAGCATCGTAACAGACGAAACGCGTGGTCAGGTTTACGAGTTCTTGGTCGGACCGCAGCCAACCGTCAATGGTTTTATTACCCGTTCAGCCTTTATCACAGATCCTAATGGTAAACCTTCGCCCTTCGACGCTGCGCCATTAGTTGAAAAGGGCAGTATCAGTTTTGATATGAAAGTGGTTACGCCACCCAGTAACGCTGCGTCGACATGGATGTTTAAAGTTGAAAGTAATGAAAATACTACAGCAGTTGAATTACCTATTACGGCCAGTTCTGAAGGTATCGCACCAGTTACCGGCGAATGGCAAACCTTTACGTTCCCACTTAGCATGTTAGATGCTGCCGGCTTAGATTTATCGGCTATAGATGTCATTATGATTTTCCCCGCTTGGGATACCGGCAATGGCGCTGTGTATCGAGTCACCAACGTTAAAATTGCACAACCAGCGGATTTCCCTGAATTAGTGATGTTTGATAATGGTGTAAATGCTGATTGGCCAATGTGGGATTGTTGTGGTGGCTTAACACCAGTTGAAGTGCTTGATACCGATACAAACCGTTTGGCTGCAGAGTTTACCGTTGGTTCTGCACCTACTGTGTTGGGCTTTTATAACAGATCGCCATTAGGTGGTGGTAATCCGTTTGATGCATCCGCCCTACTAGCTGAAGGTGTGCTGCAATTTAATGTCAAAGTCGTGAATGCACCAGCTAATCCAGAGTCAACGTGGATGTTTAAGATTGAAGCGGCTGGTGGTGATTCTGCCGTCGAGTTGCCTCTGAGCACGGGTAATGCGGGCAAGGCACCCGTAACAGGTGAGTGGGCTACTTACACTTTCAGCATCCAGTCGTTATTTGATGCCGGTTTAGATATTAGTGCTATTGATGTCTTAATGGTATTCCCAGCTTGGGGTACTGGTGAAGGTGCTGTATTTAGGATGGATCAGGTAAAAATCTTCAACCCAAATGCGAATAATGACCAACTGGTATTATTCCGTGATGCGGTAAACCCAGAATGGGCATTATGGGATTGCTGTGCTGGCTCAGTGCCAAAAGTGGTAGATGCCGATGCCCCTTATGGCAAGGTGGCGCAATTTGAAATTTTGGGTTGGCCAGAAACGGTATTAGGCTTCTTAGCGAATGATGATGCCACTTTTGATGCCACTGCGTTACTCGCTAACGGTAGCGTCAGTTTTGATATGCGGGTGGTTTCGCCACCGGCTAATACTGCCAGCAGCTGGATGTTTAAAATTGAATCAAGTGATGCTGCTACGGCAGTAGAGCTTCCGCTTGCTACAGGTAACAACGGTCAGGCGCCAGTGACGGGTGAATGGCAGCGTTATCGTTTTTCACTGCAAAGCTTGTTTGATGCAGGCTTGGATATTAGCGATATCAAGGTGCTGATGGTATTTCCAACGTGGGGTACTGGACAGGGCGCGGTTTATCAAATTGATAACGTTGAAATTTCTAATAATTAATGCAGTGCGACAAGAGTAGGATAATTATGAAAACAATCACTTTCACAAAAAGTCGGGTCGCAGCAGCGGTGTCTGTGGTGCTGACCGCCGGTATGATGCTGCCATTGCAAGCGCAGGATACGGCAGCAACGGAAGCCGAACCCAAAGTCGAAATCATTGAAGTACGGGGTATTCGCGGCAGTTTAGCGCGATCAATGGATGTGAAGCGCGAGTCGTCAGGCGTAGTCGATGCCATTTCTTCAGAAGAAATGGGTAAATTCCCTGATACCAACTTAGCGGAGTCACTGCAGCGCATTACTGGTGTTTCGGTGAGTCGGGTCAATGGTGAAGGTAGCCAAATTACCGTGCGTGGCTTTGGTCCAGAGTTTAACCTGATCACCTTAAATGGTCGGCAAATGCCAGGCACTGGTTATACCCGTTCGTATAACTTAGAAAATCTATCCTCAGAGGGCGTTAGTGCGTTAGAAGTGTATAAAACAGCGCGCGCGGAAAACCCTAGTGGAGGTTTAGGGGCTACCGTAAATATTGTAACCGCTAAGCCACTGTCTAGCCCAGGTCAGAAACTGGCACTGATGGGTAAAGGTGTACACGATAGCTCTAATGAAAAAGGGGATGACATTACGCCTGAGTTTGCTGCACTTTATAGCAATACCTTTGCGGATGACCGCTTTGGTGTAGCCTTCTCGTTTTCACAGGCGCGGCGTGATTTCCAAATTCAGCAGGCCAATATTCAGGGCTGGCAGGTTCAGGATACTAACCCAACAAACCGATTACCGGTGTTAGATCCTGCCTTTGTTAAAGATGCAAGGCCAACTGATGCGCAAGGCAATAAAATAGGGCCTGCTTTTTTCCCGAAAGATATGAACTATGGCATTACCGACTTTCAACGGGAAAGAACTACCGGTCAGTTGACATTGCAATATGCAGCTACGGATGACCTGACTTTTACGGTTGATTATACTGGCAGTCGTGCTTTGGTGGGCAGTGAAGGTATTGGCTGGGGTATTTGGAATAACTTTGGCGAAAACATTAATGCTTACGAGCTGGATGAGCGAGGCACAGCTTTGTTTGCGGACATCAGTGGTGATGATGGCTCTTTTACTGCGAGTAAAGGCACCACAGAAGTTAAAGCCGCATCCATTGGTTTTAATATGGAATGGCAAGTGACGGATGACTTGAAAGTCAGCTTCGACTTCCATGATTCAAACAATAAAACTGATAACGGCGCTGATAAAGGCATTGGTAATTCAGGCCAAGTTATTTTAGGTTCGGATCAGCTAATTACTAAGTTTTATGATTATCGGACAGGCGATATCCCACAAGCCTACATTTTATGGCGTAATGGCACAAATGAATTGCGGCCAAGTGAGATTGACTCTAACTTTAGCCAGTTTTTTGATTCGCCTGGCGAATCAGAGATTCAACAATTTCAGCTAGATAGCACTTGGTATAACTCGCGCTTTAAGATCCCTTTGGTTTCCGTTAAAGGCGGTGTAGCCCGTACTGATCAGAACCTGGGGGGCTCTAACGCCTGGAGTGGTTTACGTGGCGGCCCAGGTTTTAATCCGAGTTATACCTTTATCTTCCCAGATAGCATGTTTACCAGAAACAGTACGGCTAATTTCCTAGATCAATTCTCTGGTGGCGGTAACGGCTTAGTCAGTAATTATTATTACACTTACAGTTATGATGAAGCGGTGGCGCGACAGGCTGCTTACCTAACTGAAGCGCTGTTAGGTGAGAACGCCTATGTACCGGACGCTTTCTATGGTCCTTACGGTGAGAGTTACGTTCAGGAAATCACAGATAGTATTTATCTGCAATCGGCTTGGGAATTTGATGTTGCCAGTTTTCCGGTGCAATTGAA
>CAZNXI010000019.1:0-1932 GCA_964577005.1 uncultured Rheinheimera sp. | reverse complement strand
TGTTCGTTATGAGCAAACCGATGTCACTAGCACAGTATTACAAGACGTTGAGCGTCAGGTGAATTGGGTCAGTCCGTCTGAGTGGATTATGCAATATGAAGGCGGTGATGCAAACTTTCTGACGTTAGAAGGTTCGCATAATGTGCTATTACCGATGCTGGATTTACGTGTCGATTTAACTGACGAACTAGTTAGCCGTTTTTCAATTGGCAAAAGCATTACTCGTGCGCCCCTAGGTGCTCTGGCTGGTGGCCGCAGCTTAACGGGCAGTCCAAAACCTGGCTCGCGGAGTGGCGGTCAAGGTAACACAAATTTACAACCTTATGAATCAACCAATCTTGATTTAAGTTTGGAATATTATTACGCGCCAGGTAGTTATGCCGCTATCGGTTACTATCGCAAGAGTGTTAAAAACTTCATTGGCAATACCATTACGGACATTACCATCGACGGTTTGCACGATATCCTGAATGGCCCGCGTTACCAACAAGCGGTGGCAGATATTACTGCTCGGGGTGAACAGCCAACGGATACAGCGATTTATAATCAGCTACTAGCCAATGGTCACGGTGATGCTAACGGTGTCATTTCACCAACTAGTGCTGATCCATTAATTGTATGGAGTATCTCACAGCCGCAAAACGGCACAGATACGAAAACAGTAGATGGTATCGAAGCCGCGTGGCAGCACATATTGGGCGAAACCGGTTTTGGTTTTGGGATTAACGGCACCATTGTTAATGGTGATGTCGAGTTTGATGTTAATAGTCTGACCCAGCAGGCGCCGTTAATAGGTTTAAGTAATACTGCAAACTTTCAGGTGTTCTATGAGCAGTTCGGTTGGTCAGTAAAACTGACCTACGCCTGGCGTGACAACTATCTTATTGGTGTTGGGCAAGCGCAAGGTTCTTCGGATGGTCCACCACAATTTGCTAAAGCTTACGCGCAGTGGGACTTAAGTATCAATAAAGATATTACCGATAACTTTACGGTATTCTTTGAAGGCATCAACCTCGCTAATGAAACTGAGCAAGGTTATGGTCGTTACGAAGAGCAGTTTTTATTCGCGCGTCAATATGGCCCGCGTTATATCTTAGGGGCGCGTTACCGCTTCTAAAACAGTGTTCTACCTCCCTGTCGTTTAATGCCCGCTTTGCGGGCATTTTTTATCGAAAATTGCCGAGAAAACCCCGTGATCAGAGCGCAGCGAAGTCGCGGGGGAGTGTGCAGCTTAAAACAAGAATGTTTTAACTTGATTAAGCTTGCTGCGACTGACAGGAATTTCTTGGCCATTATGCAAGATCAGGCTGCCTTCACGGCCGGTTTTACGCAGCGTTTTGATGGCATTTTTGCTTACCCAATAAGAGCGATGCGGTTGTATGCCGGCAATGTTTGCGCACATCGTAATTGCATCTTTTAAATTTGCCAAAATCAGCGTTTGCCCCGCCTCAGTAACCACTAATAAATAATGCAGTTCAGACTTTAAATACAGTAGCTCGCCTTGTTTACCTTTAGGAAGCAAGGCTTGTAAGGCGTCAGATGTGGTAGAGGGGAGTACGTCTTCAACTGCTGGGCTTTGCACTGATGAGGACGGTTCGGCCGATTGAGTTGCCGCGGCCGGGGCGTTTGGGTTAACCATTTTAAACCCCAGTACCCAAGGTGCATTAATTGCCAACCAACACAGCACTACTGGGGGCAGCACGCCAAGCGTTTCTTGCCCAAGAGCGAATAGCCAGTTTATCAGACTGTTTGGCGTAGGTTCTAACCCTAAAAAGACATCAATTGCCAAGGCAAAAGGCACAAAGCTAAGGGCGCCCAGCAAGCCAGACAGCAGTAACTTTAACCACGCATTCAGTGCGTTAAAAGGCGCTAGGTGGGCAAGCCCCTTATGGCTTAATAACATTAAAGCCATAGGTACAACACTTTGATAAA
>CAZNXI010000018.1:0-30206 GCA_964577005.1 uncultured Rheinheimera sp. | reverse complement strand
ACACCTGACACTGTGCAGGGCTGATGCAGCAATGTCGTTATCGCACCCCTTCGAGTACAAAACTGCCGGGCTAACGGCAGTGCAAGGCTGTAACGTCGGCCGGGCGCGGATTATATATTAAACAATCTGAAAGATCAGCAGTCTTTTCGAAAAAAACCTGCTATTTGCCACTTTTAAGGTAAATGCTCGCTGGCCAAATACTCATGGGACTGCATTTCCTGTAAACGACTTAAACAACGCTTAAATTCAAAACTAAGCAGTCCGCCCTGATAAAGCTGTTCCAGCGGCACTGCGGCTGAAATAATTAACTTGACATGCCGTTCATAGAATTCATCAACTAGCGCAAGAAAACGCCGTGCCACATCATCATTCTGCTGCCCCATTGGCAACACGCCAGAGAGCAATACCGTGTGATAACATCGACTCAATTCGATATAATCATATTGGCTGCGTGCTGTTTCACACAATTCACTAAAAGCAAACCAGACAATACCATCCGCTTCTGCACGCACCTTTAGCTGTCGGTTTGCCACTTCAATCGTTGTTTCCCCCTGCCGCGGCGAAACTGAAAGCGCCAAAAAGTAATGGTGTAGGTTTTCCTCAGCTTGTTGATCTAGAGGGTAATGATAAATCTCGGCCTGCTCTAGAGTACGTAACCGATAATCGATACCACTATCAACATTAATCACTGCGGTATTACGTTTAATGAGGTCAATCGCCGGTAAAAAACGCGCTCGTTGTAAACCGTTGCGATAAAGCCCATCAGGTTCAATATTGGACGTTGCCACCAAAGTGATCCCTCTAGCGAATAAGGCCTGCATCAGGGTTCCTAAAATCATGGCATCCGTTATGTCTGATACAAAAAACTCATCAAAACAAATAATATCGGTCTCAGACTTAAATTTATCAGCAATTTTCTCCAAAGGGTCACTGACACCTTTCTGTAATTTTAACTCTTCATGGACACGGTGCATAAAACGATGAAAATGCACGCGCATTTTGCGTGTAGTAGGTAAACACTCAAAAAAAGTATCCACCAAATAGGTTTTACCTCGGCCAACGCCACCCCAAAAATACAGGCCGAGTAGTGGGGCTTGCAATGGCACCTTACCTGTTACTTTCTGCCAAAAGTTGGGTTTAGTGCTGGGTGGACGATTGACAAAATCATCAAATAAACGCTGTAGTTGCTTAACGGCAAACTCTTGAGCGGCATCGTGATGAAAATCAGGCCGAGTTAGGTCTTGCTGATATTTTTTCAATGGTGTCATGGGCTTTAACTTGAAACTCTCAGAATTTACCCTCAAATATAAGTCATAATACTAACATGCCTTACCACCTTGTATAAGAAGTTAGGGTACACTTAGAGAAGAATTTCATCGTTAGGAGTTTGTATGGACTATACATGGTTAGTGATTGGGGTGGGGATAGGTGTAGTAGTTGGCGCAATTATGGCTCGCGTTATTAGCCTAAAGCAGTTTGGCCAAAACAAACTACAACAAGAACTTGACGAAAGTCGTAAACAATTAACGCAATATCGGCACGATGTCTCAGAGCATTTAGAAACCACCAATCAGTTAATGAGCCAGTTACAAGATAATTACGCCCGCATTGCTCGGCATGTGCAGCAATCGAAAATGCAACTGGTTGAGCAACCGGTAAATGCGCGAGATGAAGTAAACTTTTTCGCTACCGATACTACGCAGCAAATTAAGCAATCTTTACATCAATTAAACGAGCGTCGCCGGCAACATTCAGAAGTGGATCAACAGCCCAAGGACTATTCTGGTGAGGCCAGCGGATTAATTAAAGAGCGTCCAACTAAGGATGGTTCATAAAGTTTTACACTTTTTTGAAAAGTTAATTTAGAACTTTTTTTATTACCGAAGGCTCTTAGTCGGACATTTGTACAAGGAGACTATTACGCGATGAATAAAAAACTTTCTTTGCTCAGTGCTGCTGTGATGGCAGCGATATTGTTGGCTCCTGCGGCACCCGTACAGGCGAATTTGCCTTTTTTCGGTAAAAGCAATCAGGAAATGCCAACCCTGGCCCCCATGCTGGAAAAAGCCACCCCAGCGGTTGTCTATGTCTCTGTGGCTGGCAGTCGTGAAGTTCGCCAACGCGTACCTGACGCTTTTCAGCAATTTTTTGGACGCGGACAAGGCGAACTTAGACGCGAACAACCGTTTCGCGGCTTAGGCTCTGGTGTAATCATTGATGCGAACAAAGGCTACATTGTTACCAATAACCATGTAGTACAAGATGCTTCAGAAATACAAATACGGCTGAAAGACGGTCGCACCTTTAGCGCTAAAAAGCTTGGCGCAGATCCAGAAAGTGATATTGCTTTACTGCAAATTGAAGCCAAAGATCTTACTCAATTACCGATGGCCGATTCTGACCAATTACGGGTTGGCGATTATGCCATTGCCATTGGCAATCCCTTTGGGTTAGAGCAAACCGTGACATCTGGTATAATCAGCTCACTTGGCCGCACCGGCCTAAACGAGGGATTGGAGGATTATATCCAAACCGATGCCGCGATTAACTCCGGTAATTCAGGTGGTGCCTTAGTCAATCTTCGCGGTGAACTTATCGGTATTAATACCGCAATTCTGGGGCCAAATGGCGGTAACGTCGGTATCGGTTTTGCGATACCCACCAATATGATGAGAAATTTAGTTGATCAAATCATCGAATTTGGTGAAATCCGCCGAGGTAGTTTGGGTGTGAGAGGCAGCAATATTAACGCTGAACTTACCCAAGCATTAGGATTAAAAGTTAACCGTGGCGCCTTTGTCGGAGAAGTCATACCTGAAAGCGCAGCAGCAAAAGCGGGTATAAAATCTGGTGATGTCATTGTTAGCATGAATGGCAATAATATCGATAGTTTTGACAAGCTGCGGGCTAAAATCGCTACGTTGGGTGCAGGTCGTGAAGCTACTTTGGGCATCATTCGTGATGGCAAAGAGCAGAGTGTCAAAGTCACCCTGCAAGAAGCCAGCACAGGCCAAATTTCCGCGACGCAATTACACCCCATGCTACAAGGTGCCACTTTAAATAATGGCGATAACGGTGTTGAGATTACCGCCCTTGAAGCAAACTCTGCCGCAGCACAGGTAGGCCTGCGCCAAGGGGATATTATTACCGGTGTCAATCGCCAGCGCGTAACTAATCTAGCGGAACTTCGTCGTTTATTAGAAAACCGTGAAGGCGGCGTGGCTGCGTTGTATATTCGTCGAGGCAATGAGCAGCTGTACATTTTGATTCGCTAAGTAATTTATTCTGCAGCGGCAGCAAGTGATAACTTCTGCCGCTTTCTAAAAAATGCTATGCTAGGTTAATTCTTCTTCTAGCAAGATATCGCACTGTGCGCAAACTGTTGTTATTTTTTATCAAAAGTACCGCTTATGGACTGGCTTTGGCCTTTCTAATCCTCATGTTATTCCCTCAATTTACTGGGACAAACACGCCGCTATGGCAGTTTAAAGCACAAGAACAACTTCCCGAACCCGTCTCTTATCATCGCGCTGTTCGACGCGCGGCCCCCGCTGTTGTCAATGTTTATACCCGTAGTCGTATTGTCGACCCACGTTCGCTACGACCTAGAACGATAGAACGGCAAGAACTTGGCTCAGGCGTAATTATGTCTGCCGACGGCTATATTCTCACCAATTTCCATGTTGTGTATGGTGCTGATCATATTGAAGTGGCATTACAAGATGGCAGGCTGTTAGAAGCCGTAGTTATCGGTCAGGATGAAATTTCTGATTTGGCGGTGCTCTATGTCCGTGCAGATAACCTACCGGTTATCCCACAAGATCCGACGATAGAACCTCAGGTGGGCGATTTAGTTTTAGCCATTGGCAACCCGCTAAACTTGGGGCAAACCATCACCCAAGGGATAATTAGCGCGAATGGGAATACCGGCTTAAGCTCCAGAGGTTATCCTGACTTTATGCGGATGGATGCGGCAATCAATAAAGGCAACTCTGGTGGCGCGCTGGTCAATAGTAATGGCACCTTGGTTGGCATCAACGCTGCTGCTTTCCAGGTGCAAAATCAAGATATTCAAGGTATTTTCTTTGCCGTGCCTTATCAACTTGCCAGAAATATTATGCAAAAACTGATTTTGCATGGCAGAGTGACACGCAGTCATCTGGATGTCGAAGGGCAAGCGGTTGTTAATGCCGCGGGGGATATGCTGCTCTCTTCTGGACAGCCCATGTATGGCTTGCTACTCACCAAGGTAACTACTGGCGGGCCTGCCGCTGTTGCTGGGTTACAAGTTGGCGATATTATTCTAGAAATCGCCGGCAGAACATTTCAGAACACCCAACAAGCGCTTAATTTTATTGCTGAAACGGCGCCGAATTCAGAATTAGTAATCACTGTGGATAGAAATGGACAACGTTTAAGCATCCCTACCGTGGTAAGAGAGCTCTCTCGTCGTTAAAAAAACCGCCAGCTGGCGGTTTTTTTAAATTAGTAGACTAACCATCAACGCGTTGAATATGCGCACCCAAAGCTTGTAGCTTATGTTCAATTCTCTCGTAGCCACGATCGATATGGTAAATACGATCAACCACAGTAGTGCCTGTGGCGACTAACCCCGCAATCACTAAACTGGCAGAAGCGCGTAAATCAGTTGCCATTACCTGAGCCGCATTTAGAGAGGGGCTGTGCTGACAAACAGCAGTATTGCCTTCTAAGCGAATTTTAGCGCCCATACGCTGCAATTCAGGCACATGCATAAAACGATTTTCGAAAATGGTTTCGGTAACCACGCCCACCCCTTCAGCAATCACGTTAAGCACAGTAAACTGCGCTTGCATATCTGTTGGAAAGCCAGGATGTGGTACTGTTTTCACATCGACAGAGGTGAGTTTGCGGCCAAGCATGTTCAAACGGATCCAATCATCACCGGTTGTCACTTCGGCACCCGCTTCACGTAATTTCTCAAGCACCACTTCTAAATCTGCCGGAGCAGCTGAACGACAAACAATATCTCCGCCAGTAACCGCTGCAGCTACTAAGAAGGTGCCGGTTTCAATTCGATCAGGTAATACGCGATGCTCACCGCCTTGTAACGCCTGTACGCCATGGATGACTAGCGTGTCAGTACCTGCCCCGCTAATCTTAGCGCCTAAAGTATTCAGATAATTCGCTAAATCGACGATTTCTGGTTCACGAGCCGCATTTTCTATAGTGGTTTTCCCCTCAGCAAGCGTTGCCGCCATCATCAGGTTTTCAGTGCCGGTAACACTGACCATCTCCATCACTAAATGCGCGCCTTTCAGGCGTTTAGCACTGGCTTTGATGTAACCATTTTCAACGGTAATCTCTGCCCCCATTTTCCGTAAACCATCAATATGCAGATTTACAGGACGAGCACCAATAGCACAACCACCGGGCAAGGATACTTCCGCTTGACCAAAACGACTCAATAAAGGGCCCAGCGCTAAAATAGACGCCCGCATTGTTTTTACTAACTCATAGGGTGCAAACTGATTGTTAATCTGGCTTGCATCAACACGAACCGTATTCCCTGAACTTTCAACCTTAGCCCCAAACAGCTGTAACAACTTAAAGGTTGTTTCTATGTCTTTTAATGAAGGGACATTAGTGATTGTGGTAGGTTGTTCGGCGAGTAAACTGGCAAACAAAATGGGCAGGGCGGCATTTTTGGCACCCGAAATGGTTACTTCACCCTGTAAAGGGCCATTAGCAGTAACTAAAAACTGTTGCATAGTGTATCTCAGAGCGGTGGGTTTAAAAGTTTTTCTCTGCGCCACTGCTGCGGCGTAAAGGCCTTGATACTTAGGGCATGTATAGAACCATCAGCTATAGCATTTGTCAGTGGGCTATAAACCAGCTGTTGCTGCTTAACACGGCTTAAACCATCAAAGCAATCACCCACTGCGGTAACAGCGTAATGCGAACCTTCAGCTTTAACATAAACCTCTGACAGTTGTAACTGCTCTTTCAGCAGCTGCTCTATCTGTTGTATCTCCATAACTACACCTTAATCTATTATGGGTAAAATTGCAGTTACGGCACTGACCTTTGCCAATGACAATAGTTGTGCCGGAACGGATTTAATTTCTATTTGCAGATTAATTGTTCTGGCTCGCGCTAATTGTTGAATCAGCCAGGCTAACCCGGCTGAGTCTACATTGGTTAGGGCAGTAAAATCAAAGGTTACCTTTCCAGACAGGGTATTTAACAAGCTGAAAGGTGAATACAGCATTAATGTTTCACGATCTAGCTTGCCATTAAAGACCAATGTTTGGTTGTTTTGTGTAATCGTCAACGACACAAGTTACTCCGACGCATTTGCAGTGTCATTATCCGGTATCTTGACCGGATCTTTCGCCCGCTCCAGCAATAATGCTGTGACTGCCGGTAAACCTTGCTGACGAATCATATTGTTGAGTTCTGCTCTTTTACTATCCAATAAAGAGATACCTTCAGCGATCATATCAATAACTAGCCATGTTTCCGCATTACGAGGACGACGTAGTTTAAAATCAATAACGATATCAGGCTTACCGGGATCGATAACTCTAGTGCGAATAGTAATGATACTTTGTGTACTAGGTGCCCTAGCAGGCTCAATCATCACTTTTTGTTCTTTATAGTAGGTTAAAACACCCGCATAAGAACCAATCATATATTGTTCAAACGCTTTGACGAATTCATCAAAAGCTTGCTGATTTTCTCGAATATCAACCGTTCTTCCAACCACAACAGCTGCTGCATAACGGCTATCGACATGAGGCAGTAATTCTTCGATGACAATAGTGCGTAAATGCTCTAAGTTTTGCTGAATTATGGGTTGATCAGTTTTAATTCGATTGAACGTTTTATCTGCTACCGTTTCAATCATTTTAGAGGGATCAGTAAAGGTTTCTGTCGCTGAAGCAGGCATCACAGCAAGCAGAGTAAAAGCAAATGCCAGCCCAATATTTCGTATAAAGTTGTTCATTAATTCCCCCGATTAAATAAAAACTGTCCAATCAGCTCTTCCAACACGATCGCTGAACGCGTGTCTTCAATAGTATCGCCGTTAGCAAGCATCAACACAGTATCGTCAACAAAGCCAGGCAGTAAGCCTATGTATTGTTCACCTAATAAGCCTGATGTCAAAATAGCCACAGAACTGGTTTCAGGGAAATTACTGTACTCAGCATTGATCTCTAAAGACACAATGGGATTGTAACTTACCCTATCCAATTCAATCTTACTGACTCTTCCCACTACCACGCCGCCCACTTTCACTGGCGAGCGCACCTTCAACCCCCCAATGTTGTCAAATTGTGCAAAAAGGGTATAAGTTTGCGAAGCACCACCCAAACCGCTACCCGCTACTTTTAATGCCAACATCAAAAATGCCGCACAAGCGAGAACAATAAAGGAGCCTACCAAGATTTCAATTTTACGTGCGGTCATTTCTTATCCACCAAACATTAATGCTGTTAAAACAAAATCAAAGCCTAATACGGCCAACGAGGCTGTCACCACAGTTTGTGTTGTTGCCCGACTAATACCCTCTGAGGTTGGCACAGCGTCAAAACCTTTGTGCAACGCAATCCAAATGACGATTAAGGCAAACACCATACTTTTGATTACCCCATTTAAAACGTCTTGGTACAGGTCTACGTTTGCTTGCATTGCAGACCAATAGCTACCGGCATCAACACCTAACCACTCTACCCCAACCAAATGCCCACCTAAAATGCCTACCGCATTGAACACCAGGGCAAGCAAAGGCATAGCAATTACGCCCGCCCAAAAACGCGGCGCAATAATGCGACGTAACGGATCAACCGCCATCATTTCCATTCCGGAAAGCTGTTCTGTGGCTTTCATTAAACCAATTTCTGCAGTTAAGGCACTGCCTGCTCGACCAGCAAATAATAAGGCGGTGACGACAGGTCCTAACTCACGTAACAGACTAAGTGATACCAAAGGGCCTAGCATCCCCTCGGCACCAAACTTAACCAGCACAGTGTACCCTTGTAGAGCCAGTACCATGCCGATAAATAACCCTGATACCAAAATAATCATCAGCGATAACACACCAATGACATAAAGTTGCTTTATTAATAAAGGCAATCCTTTACGAAAATCAGGTTTGCCCACTATGGCGCCAAACAACATTACGCCAGCACGGCCAAAACCACTGATAGCATCAAGTGTTTGCTGGCCAATTTTTTGTAATCTGTTTGCGATCACTTTACCAGCTCCATTAGTTCATCCTCAAAGGCCGCCGCTTTATAATGGAATGGGACGGCACCATCAGCTTCACCTTTTAAAAATTGCTGCACCAACGGTGATGGATCAGCCCTTAATTGTTCTGGCGTGCCTTGACCTATAACGGTTTTGTCGGCAACAACATACACATAATCGGCAATACTCATCACTTCACTCACATCATGCGATACCACAATAGACGTCAAGCCAAGCGCATTATTTAATTCACGAATTAAACGAACGATAACGCCCATAGAGATAGGGTCTTGCCCCGCAAAAGGTTCGTCGTACATGATGAGTTCAGGATCTAAAGCAATTGCTCTTGCCAAGGCAGCGCGTCTGGCCATGCCACCCGAGAGCTCTGCAGGCATCAAGTCTCTGGCGCCCCGTAAACCAACCGACTCCAACTTCATCAACACAATAATTCGAATCAGGGATTCCGATAAACGAGTATGTTCGCGTAATGGAAAAGCAACATTATCAAAAACAGACATCTCACTGAATAAAGCACCGCTTTGAAACAGCATACTCATTTTCTTTCTGGCTTGATAAAGTTCAGCTCGCGATAAAGCAGGGATATTCAGACCATCAAAAAGAATTTCACCACTATCAGGTTTTAGTTGCCCACCAATCAGCCGTAATAAGGTGGTTTTCCCAATACCGCTTGGACCCATAATTGCGGTGACTTTGCCGCGAACAACCTGCATATTCATATCTCGGTAGATAGCTCTATCGCCTCGAGAAAAATTCAGGTTTTTAATATTAACTAACACATCAGTCAAATTGGCTCTCCACCAAGTTTATCTACCATAAAGCGCAATCGGTATTCTGCCTTAAGAAAACTATCACATCTTTACATACAGACGTGAATGTTTGCTATCCCTAGCGAATAAGTTGGATTATTGTAAACGGAAAACAAGGGTAAGTCGTTACAAAATTTCGTAACAAAATATGCGCGAAATCGAAAGACCGCTGGTACAGTATGCGTAATAGAGGTTTTTTTGCAATTAGTCGCCAGAAGCGTGAAAATAGCCTGACAATTCTTCGACTGTTATCGGACACTATGATATCACCTCTGTTTTTAGCCATCATCTTTGTGATCGTTGGCTTAGTTTTACTTATTTGGAGTGCTGACCGGTTCATTTATGGCGCATCCTCTGTTGCACGTAACAGTGGTTTGTCCCCCATGATCATCGGTCTAACCATTGTCGCTATGGGATCTTCGGCGCCAGAAATGCTGGTTTCAGCTACCGCTGCAGCACAAGGACGCCTTGATACATCCGTAGGTAATGCATTAGGTTCAAACATTACCAATATTTTGCTGGTCATTGGTTTAGTCGCGCTTCTTAAGCCTATCATGGTCGCTTCGCTTACTATCAAGCGCGAATTTCCGATGCTCATTTTATTTACCCTACTAGGGTATTATGTCTTATCAGATCATAACTTAACCCGAACTGAAGGCATTCTTCTGCTAGTTTGTTTTGTAGGTTTCATCGCCTTGTTGGTATTTTGGGGGAAAACTGCAGCACCGGATGATCCACTTATTGCAGAATTAGAAGCCGAAATTCCAGAAGCAACCTCAAATCTGCAAGCCGCATTCTGGATTATTGCTGGCTTAGTCTTACTGCTTGCCAGCTCACAACTACTGGTACATGGCGCGGTTACGATTGCCGAATATGCTGGATTGAGCGAACTGGTTATAGGCTTAACCATTATCGCAATTGGCACTAGCTTGCCAGAGCTAGCAGCTAGCATTATCGGTGTGCTAAAAGGCGAAGATGATCTCGCGCTTGGTAATATTATTGGTTCTAATATTTTTAATATTCTTGCCGTACTTGGCTTGGGTGCCGTAATAGGCCCTGCCACACTCGATATAAATGCCGGAACGCGTGATAGCTATGTCATGATTGCGGCCACCATAGCCATGTTACTTATGTCCATTAAAGTTGGCCGTCAGCAACGTATAAATCGCTTTGAAGGCGCACTTTTGCTCTGCGGGTTTATTGGCTATCAATACTTATTATTTTCCCAGCTTTCATAACGACAGGCAGGAAAGGAACCATGCAAACATTTAAACCACAAGCCTTAGCCGTGCTAAAGATTGAAGCTGAAGCCATTCAGCAACTCGAACAGTTTTTGAACGAAGACTTTGATAAGGCTTGCCACCTTATTTTGCAAAACACTGGCAAACTGATTGTCAGTGGTATCGGCAAGTCAGGTCATATTGCCAACAAAATTGCAGCAACCTTCGCATCCACAGGCACCCCAGCTTTTTTTGTACATCCTGGCGAAGCGAGCCATGGCGATCTCGGTATGCTTTCATCAGGTGATATTGTGCTGGCTATCTCAAACTCAGGTGAAACAGCAGAATTACTTACCATAGTACCCGTGATAAAACGTATGGGTATTCCACTGATTGCCATGACAGGTAAACCTGAGTCAACACTGGCTCAACTTGCCGACGTGCATATCTGCGTCAGTGTGCCAAAAGAAGCCTGTCCTCTGGGGCTAGCCCCTACCGCTAGCACCACAGCAACCTTAGCCATGGGAGACGCGCTGGCTGTTGCGGTATTAGATGTGCGCGGTTTTTCAGCTGATGATTTTGCGCTCTCTCATCCTGGCGGCAGTTTAGGCAAAAAACTCCTGCTCAGATTAGAAGATATTATGCACAAGGAATCGCAAGTGCCTATTGTCCATCGCTCAGCCACTATCAAAGATGCGCTTTTAGAAATTTCACGGAAAGGCCTTGGCATGACCACAGTGATAAATGATGAGGGTAAGCTGGCAGGCATCTTTACGGATGGAGATTTGCGACGTATCTTAGATCTGAAATTAGATATCCATACCACAGCAATTGAACAAGTCATGACAATAAACTGCATTACAGCCAAGGCCGAGATGCTGGCGGCGGAGGCCTTAAATATTATGCAGCAGAAGAAAATAAACGGCCTGATCATTTTGAACGAACAACAAAAACCCGTTGGAGCTATGAATATGCATGACTTACTCCGAGCAGGGGTGCTTTAATATGTCGTTGTATGAACAACTGTATCAGCCTGTACCTGCGGCTATTTTGGCACGGGCGAGTCAGATCAAATTACTGATATGTGATGTGGACGGGGTATTTTCTGACGGACGCATTTATCTTGGTAATGATGGTGAAGAACTAAAAGCCTTTCATACCCGAGATGGCTACGGCATTAAAGCGTTACGGCAAGCAGGTATTGAAGTGGCCGTTATCACTGGGCGTAATTCGGTCATTGTTGAACAACGCATGACAGCTTTAACAGTACCTTACATCTATCAGGGGCAAGAAAATAAACTAGCCGCTTTTGCGCAATTACAACACCAGCTGCAACTTAAACCGGAAAATATAGCCTACATAGGTGATGATTTAGCAGATTGGCAAGTGATGCAACATTGTGGCCTAGCCATCGCTGTTCGCGATGCCCATCCCTACTTGCAACGCTTTGCCCATTTAAAAACAGCTTTGCCTGGTGGCTTTGGTGCAGTTCGAGAAGTATGTGATTTATTATTAATTACGCAGGAGCGCTTTATGCAGTTTGACGGTAGCAGCTCATGAGAAAAAGCATGGTCTTTACAGTTTTTTTGCTGGTTTTACTTGCTGCCTATTTATGGTTTAAACCGCAAACTACCGAGCAAGACTTAGCGATAGACCGTGAGTTCCAGCCAGATTATATTGCTGAAAATGTCACCATGCGGATCTTTGATAAAGATGGCTATCTTGCGGACCATATTCAAGCCGAAAAACTTGAATATTTTGAACAGCTTGGATTTACTCAGTTCAACTTACCTCGGTATACATTGTTTAACAGCGAACATCATCCGGCATGGGAAATGAGTAGCCTGCATGCAGTGTGGTTTCCCGAAGATAAGATTATTCTGGAACAACAAGTCGTATTACAAAACTTAATGCCTGATCAATTAATACAAAGCATTACTACTGTATCGCTGGAGTTACTTTTACCAGAGAAAAAAATTCAAACCCACGAAGCCGTTGCTATTTTGGGGCAAGGATTTAATGTTAAAGGTATTGGCCTAGAAGCCCGCCTCTCTGACAAACATTTATTGCTAAACAGGCATTTGGAGACCATTTATCATAATGAACATTAAAACGTTATGCTGTACTTTGCTGCTAAGCATAAGCACCATCCAGGCTGCGCCGGCGGATTATACAAAACCTGTTGGTGTACGCTCAGATTTTTGGGAAGCGTCTATTCAAGATAATATTTCCATTTATCGAGAAAATGTAGAAGTAAGACAAGGTAGTATGCTAATCAAAGCGTCGCGCTTAGAGGCCAATGCCAGTGCAGGTAGAGGTAATGAGGTGTTAGTTGCTACAGGCTCTCCTGCTACTTATAGCCAAGTCTTAGAAGATGGTAAAGAAGTGACGGCACAAGCCAATGAAATCCGTTATGATTTAGCGAGCCGCACCCTGACGTTAACAGGCAATGCTGAATTAAGCCAAAGCGGTAGTTTAGTGCAAGGCGCCATCATTCGATACAATATAGCGACCCAGCAAATCAGTGCCGAAAGTGAGCAAAATCGCCGTGTAACGACGATATTCACTCCTGAAATCAAGGAAAATCCATGAAGTTAGTGGCATCGCATCTGGCAAAGAGTTACAAAGGTCGTCAAGTTGTTAAAGATGTCAGTCTTGAAGTCAATGCTGGCCAGATCGTGGGGTTACTCGGACCTAATGGTGCGGGTAAAACGACTACATTCTATATGATTGTCGGCCTAGTGCCCTCTGACAAGGGCTCAATCAGTTTGAATGAGCAAGATATTACCTTCGAACCCATGCATCAACGCGCTAGAGCTGGTATCGGCTACCTGCCGCAGGAAAGCTCGATTTTTCGTAAACTAACGGTACACGAAAATCTGCTGGCGATTTTGCAAACACGCAAAGACTTAACGACACAACGCAGACTCGAACTAGCCGATGATTTACTCGAAGAGTTTCATATAGGCCATATTAAAAATAGTCTCGGCATGGCATTATCAGGTGGCGAACGTCGCAGAGTTGAAATTGCCCGGGCTTTAGCTGCAGATCCGGCGTTTATTCTGCTAGACGAGCCCTTTGCCGGCGTAGATCCCATTTCCGTATTAGATATCAAAAAAATTATTCAACACCTATGCAAACGAGGTATAGGGGTATTAATCACTGACCACAATGTGCGCGAAACTTTAGATGTCTGTGAAATTGCTTATATTGTTAGCCATGGCGAGCTCATCGCAGCCGGTTCACCGCAAGAAGTACTTGCTAATCAACAGGTACGCGATGTATATCTAGGTGAACAATTCAGGCTATAGTTAATTAGATACTGCACAAGCCGTGTTTGGGAGAGAATAACACTTACATGAAGCCGTCTTTACAACTTCGTTTAGGACAACAGCTAACTATGACGCCGCAGCTGCAGCAAGCTATTCGCTTATTGCAGCTGTCGACGATTGAGCTACAACAAGAAATTCAGGAAGCGCTGGATGCAAACCCGCTGTTAGAAAGTGATGATGGCTTCGAAACGTCACCGGCAGAACAAGATCAAAGCCTAGCGAATCTTACTCGCGAACAACCAGAAACACAGCTTGATGCCAGTGACGAGTACAATGAACCGGTCGAACGCGACACCAGTGAACAAATGTCTGAGCAAAATATTCAAGAGGACCTGCCATTAGACAATAATTGGGACGACTTGATCAGTGCTGCGCCAGTTAGTAGCGGCAATCTGCCAGATGAAGACTTCATCTATCAGGGAGAAACCAGTGAAACCCTGCAAGATTATCTGCGCTGGCAAATGCAACTGACGCCCTTTTCAGACACGGATCGCGCTATTGCTGAAATTATTATCGAAGCAATCGATGAATCTGGACTACTCACCATTGGCTGTGAAGACATTCTTGAATCACTGGCCATGCCAGATATCGAAGCAGATGAAGTGGAAGCCGTTATTAAACGTATTCAGCTTTTCGATCCTGTTGGTGTTGGCGCACGTTCAGTACAGGAGTGTTTATTGGTGCAACTGCGCCAGTTTTCACCCGAAACGCCTTATTTAACTGATGCAACGCAAATAATCAGCAACTATACCGAATTTTTAGCGAATCGGGACTTTCGTTCTTTGCTGCGTGTGACTAAACTCAAAGAAGATGAATTAAGAGAAGTCATGCGGCTGATCCATAGCCTTAATCCTCGGCCTGGTGCTGATGTGATTAAACAAGAACAGCAGTATGTTATTCCCGATGTTACAGTGACAAAAGTCAAAGGGCGTTGGCAAGTCGAACTAAATCCTGATGCAATGCCTAAAGTTCGTATAAATCAGCAATATGCTGCAATGTCTAGAACGGCAAAGAACGCTACAGATACACAATTTATTCGTTCTCACTTGCAAGAGGCAAAATGGTTTATAAAAAGCTTAGAAAGCCGCAATGAAACCTTGTTAAAGGTTGCTAATTGCATCGTACAGCAGCAGCAAGCTTTCTTTGAACATGGCGAAGAGGCCATGAAACCGATGGTACTTAATGATGTTGCTGAAATGGTAGGAATGCATGAATCCACCATTTCTCGGGTTACTACCCAAAAATATATGCATACACCTCGTGGGATTTTTGAACTTAAGTTCTTCTTTTCCAGTCATGTTAGTACAGAGAGTGGCGGCGAATGTTCCTCAACCGCCATTCGAGCCTTTATAAAAAAATTGGTGGCGGCAGAAAATCCGGCGAAACCGCTAAGCGACAGTAAAATGGCGGAAATTTTATCGGAGCAAGGCATTAATGTAGCAAGGCGTACCATCGCCAAATACCGTGAAGCCTTGTTTATTCCGCCTTCAAATCAACGAAAGACCTTGCTGTAAGTGTCTTAACAAGAAGGAAGAGTCTATGCAAATCAACTTAACCGGTCGTCATGTCGAAATTACCGAGGCCTTAAAAGATTATGTCGACAGCAAATTTTCCAAGCTAGAACGCCATTTTGAAAATATTAATAATGTACATGTCATCCTAAACGTGGAAAAATTGAAACAGATTGCTGAAGCCAAAGTTAACCTGAATGGTGGTGAAGTTTTTGCAATATCTGAAGATGAGAATATGTATGCTGCGATCGATCAATTAATTGATAAACTCGATCGGCAGGTAATTAAACACAAAGAAAAGCTGTCACGACACTAACTTATCATGATTAATTTAAGTACTTTGTTAGCGGAGAACTGCACCAAGAGTGCAGTTCTTTTTAACAGTAAAAAACGTATTCTGGAATATATTGCTGCACTGGCGCATCAACAACTTCCTGAAATCTCTGAATACAGTCTCTTAGAAGCCTTAACCACCCGAGAAAAACTGGGTTCTACTGGTATTGGCGGTGGAATTGCGATCCCGCATGGCAAGTTAGATTGTGTACAACAACCGCTGTTAGTCTTTGTCGTCAGTAAAGAGACCATCCCATTCGATGCGATAGACAATCAGCCTGTCGATATTTTCTGTGGCATTTTTATTCCGAAAGAGCAATGTCAAACGCATTTGGCAACCTTAGCGGGTATTGCTAAATTACTCAGCAAAAAAGAATTAACCAAGAAAATTCGGCATGCCGAATCTGACGCACAATTGTATGAATTGTTGATTCAATATAGCCAGCAAGCAGGTGAAGCATGAAATTACTGGTCGTCAGTGGTCGTTCTGGCTCTGGCAAATCAGTGGCTCTTAGAGTCATGGAAGATTTAGGTTATTATTGTGTTGATAATATTCCCGTAAATCTTTTACCCACCTTAGCTAACGCCGTTATGGAACAATACGAACGTGTT
This sequence comes from uncultured Rheinheimera sp., assembly GCA_964577005.1. Taxonomy (GTDB): domain Bacteria; phylum Pseudomonadota; class Gammaproteobacteria; order Enterobacterales; family Alteromonadaceae; genus Alishewanella. The sequence goes on along the minus strand of CAZNXI010000018.1, from coordinate 14,139 downwards.
GCTGTTAGTATTGATGTAAGAAACTTACCAACAGAGCCCGATGAGCTATCCGAAATATTGTCCTACTTGCCACGCAAGCTAGAACTGACGATCCTGTATTTGGATGCTGATCACGCCACCTTAATTAAACGCTTCAGCGAAACCAGACGCTTACATCCGCTATCCCATCAAGCCATGTCGTTAGATGAAGCAATCTCTCGTGAACAACATTTACTCGATCCTATCGCGAGTCAAGCTGACCTGTATATTGATACAACCGAGATGAATGTGCACCAACTGGCAGAGCAATTACGGGAGCGTATCCTAGGCCAGAAAACAGGTAGGTTGGTTATGCTATTCGAATCTTTTGGCTTTAAATATGGCATTCCAAAAGATGCGGATTACGTTTTTGACGCGCGTTTTTTACCTAATCCACACTGGGAGCCCGATTTAAAACCCCTAACGGGTTTAGATCAACCGGTCAAAGACTACTTAGCTTCGCAAGCTATTGTAGCCAAGTACGTTTGGCAAATTAATAGTTTTGTCAGTAGTTGGCTTCCCCATTTAGAGCGCAACAATCGCAGTTATCTAACCATTGCTATTGGCTGCACCGGTGGACAACACCGCTCTGTGTATATTGCGGAAAGTCTGGCCGAAAGCTATCGCAGCCAAAGAGAAGATGTGCAAATCCGCCATCGTGAATTGGTGAGACATCATGGCCGATAGCTATAGCGCAAAAGTCACTATTGTTAATCAATTGGGGCTGCATGCTCGAGCGGCGACTAAGCTAGCCCAGCTCTGCCAAGGCTTTAGCAGTAAAGTAGAATTGGTCCAAGATGATGGCAAAACAGCAGACGCAGGCAGTGTTTTGGCATTATTAATGTTGGCGAGCAGTAAGGGAAAAACCTTAACTATTCGCACTGAAGGCGCTGATGGTCAAGCTGCACTGACCGCAGTCACTGCACTTATTGCTGCAGGTTTTGACGAAATTTAATCTTATTTTAACGATTAATGAGTTGGCTTTTCATTTATTCCCCCCCGTATATCTGCTACTCTTACCTCCTTTATTGGTATTTTTATTTCAAAATTAGTAGCTTGAACTGACTCGAATTGAAAAGCTGCTGTTATATCCCAACAAACGTCAAATGCAGTGACATTCCGCAATTTCAGGCTATTTAAATAGGAGTAGCGCATGTTATATGTGGTATTAAGTCTATTCGTTTTAGCGTGTTTCGCGCCATTACTACATCGCTATACCGGTCGACATAGTGGTAACCTGCTAGCTCTGGTTCCCGCTGTTTTGTTTATCTTCTTTTTCTCGCAACTGTCTTTAATTAGCCAAGGTGAAGTGCTGCGCCAAAGCTGGGCGTGGTTCCCTGGGATGGATATACAGCTGAGCTTTTTGCTGGATGGTTTGTCTTTATTATTTGCGTTGCTGATTACCGGCATTGGTACCTTTATATTGCTGTATGCCAATAGTTATCTGCAAGGCCACCCTGCGCTAGGGCGTTTTTTCTTATTTTTACTCACCTTTATGGGCGCCATGCTGGGTCTGGTTCTCGCAGATAATCTTATCGCCTTGTTTGTATTTTGGGAGTTAACCACTGTTAGCTCTTTTATGCTTATCGGCTTTAATCATGAAGATGCTGAATCTAGGCAAAAAGCACATCAAGGTCTTATGGTGACGGTTATTGGTGGCTTGGCACTGATGACGGGCTTTATTATGCTCGGCTTTGCTGCCGGTAGTTACGAGTTATCCGTCATTTTGCAACAAGATTTAACCGGGCATGCGCTGTACGCCCCAATGTTAATCCTGATCTTACTGGGTGCCTTTACCAAGTCAGCACAAACCCCTTTTCACTTTTGGCTGCCGAATGCTATGGCAGCACCCACACCGGTTAGCGCTTACTTACACTCAGCGACGATGGTAAAAGCCGGTATTTATTTATTAGCTCGGCTGCACCCATCGCTGAGTGATAGTGCACTTTGGATGCTGACCCTAAGCGCGGTAGGTGCGGTCACCATGCTCACCGGTATTATTCTTGCCAGTAGAGCAACGGGTATTAAAAAAGTATTGGCATACTCAACCGTCATGGCGTTAGGCACGCTAACCATGCTGTTGGGCTTAGGCACAGAAAAAGCCGCGTTGGCTGCAGTCACCTTTTTACTGGCGCATGCCCTCTACAAAGGTGCCTTGTTTATGATTGCCGGTATCCTTGATCATGAAGCAGGTGTCAAAGATTTCGAGAAAGCGTCTGGACTAAGGCATAAAATGCCAAAAACCTGTGCGGTAGCCATCGTTGCTGCGTTATCACTGGCTGGGGTTATCCCCTTATTTGGCTTTGTTGCCAAGGAATTACTGTTAGAAGCCGTACTCAGCGGCGCACATTGGCAAATACCTTTAATTATCGCCACTGTCGTTGCGAATATCTTCGTGGTATTGGTCGCGGCGCTATTGGCGATTAAACCGTGGTTTGGCGAAGTTATCGCTACACCGAAACATGCCCACGACCCAGGTATAGCAATGCTATTGGGGCCCACTGTGCTTGCTACCTTAAGCTTAGTACTGGGCGTATTTCCATTTATTGCCGATAAAGGGTTACTGCAAGCTGCAGCAACGGCTGTACATGGCAGCCCTGTAACCACTTACCTTGCACTTTGGCATGGCCTTAATTTACCGCTGTTACTCAGCGTGATAAGCCTAAGCGCAGGTTTAGTATTATACAGCCAGTGGCAGAAGTGGCGTAAACTGACCTCAGGTTTAGAAAAGTTAATGCCTTTTGGCCCGGAAGCGTTATATACCAAGATGATGGCGGGGTTAGTCCTATTTGCAGCATGGCAAACCAAGGTACTGCAAAACGGCTATCTACGTAATTACCTGTTGACGACTATTGCTACGATGTTATTTCTAGTTGGCTGGGCCATGTTCAGGTTAGATAATTTTAATATCCGCTTTGATCTATATGATGTCAAAATTCAAGAAGCAACGGTGTTCCTCATCTTACTCGTCACTATTTTCTGTGCCGTCATCGTCAAATCACTACTCGCTTCAGTCGCCTTGTTAGGCGCATTAGGCTTCGCTGTAGCATTGATATATGTGTTTTTTAGTGCTGTCGATGTTGGTATCACCCAAGTGCTGGTTGAAACCATCACCGTGCTGCTACTCGTGCTAGTGCTGTATCGTCTACCTGAATTCAGACAACTGTCCTCCAATCTCAACCGAGCACGCGATGCATTTATTGCTATCAGCAGTGGAGTGATGATCACGCTATTGATATTACTCATCACCAACACACGCTCAATGGAAGGAATATCGCATTACTTTATTGCCAATAGCGTACCTGAAGGTTTTGGCAGAAATATTGTTAATGTTATTCTCGTCGACTTCCGCGCATTAGATACGCTGGGTGAAATCTTTGTATTAGCGCTGGTAGCGATAGGTATTTATGCGATGGTGCATTTACGGACTGGCGCAAAACCCATTACAAATGCCGATAAGCGCATCGCCAATGAACTAAAAAGAGTAAGTAGTGCGCAAGGAGATAAAAAATGAGCCGTCAGTTCAATATGCGTTCGTTAATTCTCAGCACTGGTACAACAATCATTTTGCCATTGCTCATTTTGTTTTCCTTATTCTTATTGTTACGCGGCCATAACGAACCAGGTGGTGGCTTTATAGGCGGCTTAGTAGCAGCTGCAGCCATAGCATTAAAACTGTTTGCCGATGATTATCCATCAGCAAAAAGTTTGCTGCGTGTTCATCCTTTGCAAATTGTCGGTATTGGCTTAGCCATAGCGGCACTCTCCTCTTTACCTTCACTGTTTGTTGGAGAGAACTTTTTTACTGCGCAATGGTGGAGTTTAGATTTACCTATATTTGGCTATTTAAAACTCAGTACCCCATTGTTTTTTGATATCGGCGTCTTCCTCTGTGTCATTGGCACAGTACTGACCGCTATTTTCACTTTAGTAGAGGCTGAACACTGATGACCACGTTAATGGCCATTCTTATCGGCTGCCTATACGCTGCAGCCATCTACATGATGCTTAGACGCTCAATGGTAAAGTTATTAATTGGGCTTATCTTATTGTCTAACGCAGCAAACTTATTAATTTTTACCGTAGCAGGATTGGAAAGAGGCGTTCCGCCTCTCATCGAAGAAGGCGCAACGACCATAACAGGTGTCACTGCAGATCCGCTTGCCCAAGCCTTAATTTTAACGGCTATTGTTATCGCCTTTGGGGTTTTGGCCTTTGCTGTCGTGTTATTACACCGCGCTTATGAAGTGATCAAAACCGATGATATGAACGAAATGAAAGGTACTGATTGATGGACATGTCCGTGCTCATTGCGTTACCTGTAATAATTCCTTTAATTATTGGCGCGATATCGCTGGTATTTTTAAATAACCATGGCGCACAGCGAATACTGGGTGTCTTAGGTTCAGCTGCCGTATTAGTCGCAGCAGTTTTACTGCTTTGGTATACGTGGAACAATGGCATTCACGTACTGGAAGTAGGCTCTTGGCCCGCCCCCTTTGGTATTGTATTAGTGTCAGATTTACTTGGCGCCATCATGGTAGTGCTCGCAGCAATAACCGGGTTTGCTACGGCAATTTATAGCTTAAAAACGGTTCGCAAACGCTTTGAACGTTTTGGTTACTACCCTTTACTGCATCTGTTATTAGCTGGTGTGAATGGTGCCTTTTTAACCGGAGATATCTTTAACCTGTACGTTTGGTTTGAAGTGTTACTGGTCGCCTCTTTTGCACTACTCATTCAAGGTGGTGAAAGAGCACAAATGGAAGGGGCAATTAAATACGTTACCCTTAACTTACTCTCGTCAGCGCTGTTTCTGACCGCTATTGGCTTATTGTACGGCATGGTAGGCTCTCTCAATATGGCCGATATTGCAGTAAGACTGGGGCAAGTAGAAGATCCGAAAATGGTTACGCTCGTCGCCATGTTGTTCTTAATTGCTTTCTCCATTAAAGCAGCCGCGTTCCCCCTCTTCTTCTGGCTGCCAGCGTCTTATCATACGCCGCAGGTTGCCGTGTCTGCGATTTTTGCTGGCCTCCTCACCAAGGTAGGTGTTTACGCCTTATATCGCGTGTTTAGCTTAATGTTCACAGCAGAAGTAGACTTTACCCATCAGATTTTACTGTGGATGGCGGTCTTTACCATGTTAACCGGTGTACTTGGCGCAGCATCACAATATGAAGTCAGACGTATTTTAAGCTTTCATATCGTCAGTCAAATCGGCTATATGATGTTAGCGCTTGCCTTGTTTACACCACTTGCTTTAGTCGGCGGGGTGTTTTACATCATGCACCATATTATCGTTAAAGCTAACTTGTTCTTTGTTGCCGGTATGATGTATCGCCTAGGCGGTAGCTTTGAACTAAAACAGTTGGGCGGGCTATATAAAAAGCACCCCGGTTTAGCGGTGCTCTTTTTAATACCGGCTTTTTCACTCGCAGGTGTGCCTCCTCTATCAGGCTTTTTCGCCAAATTTATTTTAATTAAAGCCGGTGTTGAGGTGGAAGCTTGGTGGGCCGTGGCCGTTGCACTTTTTGTTGGTCTATTTACGTTATTCTCTATGATTAAAATTTGGAATGAAGCTTTTTGGAAAAAAGCGCCAGAACCAGCCATTGAGGTGCCAGCCCCTGCTCGTAATAAAGCCCTTTATTGGACCACAGGGATCTTAGCGAGCATGACCATTGCCATAGGTCTGTTCGCGCAACCTATCTATGTACTCGCTGAAATGGCAGCCAATCAACTACTTAATCCGCAACTCTATATTGAAGCGGTTCTCGGTGGAGGACAACCATGAATCCATTATTAGCCAATTTATTGATGGCGCTAATATGGGCAGCGCTGACCGACAGCATGAATGGTGTAGGTCTCTTGGTAGGCTATATTGTCTCCTACCTAGTCATCGTTTTTGTTTTCAAAAATCAACCTGAAGTTCGTAAGTACCGCATGCAAGTGCCTAGGTTATTTAATTTTATGGTGTTTTTTACCAAAGAATTGATCATGGCTAACTTAAAAGTTGCTTGGGATGTTTTAACACCAACAAACTTAATGAAACCAGGCGTTATATCCATGCCGCTACGGGCAGAAACCGATATGGAAATTACCATGGTCGCCAACGCCATTTCTTTAACACCTGGCTCACTCAGCTTAGATGTATCCAGTGATCGTAAGGTGCTTTATGTCCACGTGATGTATTTATATGATGAACAACAAGTCTTAACCGAGTTGAAACGGATGGAATCCAAAATTTTACGGGTGATGAGATGAGTAACATTTTAGATTACGCCGTGTTAGGCGGCTTCGGTATATTAAGTGCAGCATTATTACTGGCAATGGTGAGACTTCTAAAGGGCCCTAGCTTACCCGATCGGGTCGTCGCTTTAGAGCTTATTGCCTCCATTACGGTTGGCGTTATTGGTTTATATGCCATCCGCAGCGGCAAAGATGCGTACATCGATGTCACCATGGTACTGGCGCTCACGGCTTTTCTTGCAGCCATTGGGTTTGCCCGTTATCTAGAAAGAGGGAGCAATCGTCATGATAACTGAGATTTTAGCAGCCATATTTTTACTAGCAGGCTGCATGTTTATGCTCGTGGCTGCTTTAGGGGTATTTCGAATGCCTGATTTACTGACTCGCATGCATGCAACCACCAAATCAGGGGTTTTAGGCGCGGGTTTAATAATGTGCGCAGTGATGTTTTTCTTTGGTGAGAGCAGCGTCACGCTAAAAGCCTTAGCGGTGATGGCATTTACCACTTTGACCTCGCCAATTGCCGCACATACTATTGGCAGAGCAGGTTATTTCATTGGTGTTCCGCTATGGGAAAAAACTGTTAAGGATGAATTAAAAGGTCGCTATGACGAGCAAAATCATATGCTAAAAAGCAGCGACGAACAAGTTGACGATAAACTCAGCTAAGTCAATTGACGTTTGCTAAAACCGCAAACGTCAATGCTAACCATCAGTGCTTTCAGAACGATTTCCCTCTTTGCTAGCAAAGGCTTGACCGCGCTTTAATTCCTGCTCTCCCTGAGTTTGATCAACGGCTTTTAAACGATGATGCAACGCCGCTTTTATCAACATATGTGCACTTACCGGTGCCGTAATCAATAAAAAGATCGTAATCAACATTTCGTGCACACTGAGTGTTTCGGGCGACATACTAAAATAAAAAATTGAACCAAGCAGTATACCGCCCATACCTAAGGTAGTTGCTTTAGTCGGACCATGCAAACGCATAAAGAAATCTGGCATTCTCACCAAACCAATAGAGCCGATCAGCACAAAACAGCCACCTAATAATAAGAAAAATGCTACCGCCCATTCCATCCAGTTTTGCATATCAGTACCTATTCAATAATGTCGCCACGCAACAAAAACTTGCATACGGCTACCGTACTAATAAAGCCAATCATGGCAATTAATAACGCAGCCTCGAAATAGAGAGGAGATCCCATCAGCAAACCATACAAAATAATCAGGGCAATACTATTTATGTACATGGTATCAAGCGCCAGAATGCGATCAGGCAAGCTGGGCCCACGCATTAAACGCCATAAATTCAGCAATAACGCTATACTTATCATGCCAAACACCGCAAAGATGACATTATTTAACATTGGAAAATCTCCTTGAGCGGGGCTTCATAGCGACTTTTTATGGTAGCAATCAATGCAGCTTCATCCTCCAAATCTAAGACATGGATCAACAGCCAACGCTGTGGCAGCGGCTCATCGGGGGCTAAATGCTCTACCGATGGATAAATATCGGCGCTTACTGTACCTGGTGTCATAGATACCGTACCCGCCAAAATGGTCAAGGGTAAATTATGCTGCAGGTCCAACGGCACTCTAACAAAAGCAGGACGAAGACGTTTAACGGGTCCTAATATAAGTAAGGCTACTTCAGCATTTGCCGTGACGATATCAGCTAACACTCTTAACATGTAACGTAACGTTAGAAACGGTCGCTGAATTAACGGCTGAGGATCGCGCAAGCGATAACACAACCAAGGAATAACAATGGCCAACAGAGTACCAAAAAACAGATGAATAGGCGCTGCGCTCTGGTTCAGTAACAGCCACACACAAAATAAAAGCAAACTGCGATAGGGTGTAGGCAGCCACTTAAAACGCGGATTCATCTTCATGGTAATACTCCGGTAGCAGGCAAAATGGTTCTTATGGTATTAATCACATCGCCCAGTTGACTGGCACCACTAAAACTCAGCTGCGTGAGTGGGCCGGCAAAAACCATCATTAAAATACTGGCACTGAGAAGCCAAGAAACAGCGAAAACTTGTAACGGTAGCGCCCGCTCATCCGCTTTTTGCATACCACTGACGCGCCAAAATAAGGTGCTGCCCGCTCTCGATAAGCCCACCAAGACCATTAGGCTACTTAGTAATAACAAACCCCATAACCAAAACTGCTTATCTGAACCCACCGCAGCTTGTAACAACATTAACTTACCAATAAAGCCTGAAAAAGGCGGTAAACCGGCAACCGAAATCGCGGCAATGACAAACAAGGTACCCAATAAAACCGGTTGGCTGACCCGTCTAGCCGAAACTAAGCGATCTGCAGCCTTACCACGTTGCACAGCGATCATATCGGCTAACAAAAATAAGGCGCCACAGATCAACGTGGAGTGTACGGTATAAAACAAGATTGAGGCATTTGCGGCCGTATTCTGAAACGCGACCATGGCAACTAAACTACCAACAGAAACCAGTACCAGATTAGCCACTAACTTACGGAAATCTTTACTGGCTAATACTCCCAAGGCCCCCAATAGCATAGTGGCAAGCCCGAATACCCATAACCAGTCGGTTGCTAGCCCGGACAATGGCCCTGCATGCTCACCAAAGATGGTTGTGAACACGCGTAGTAAGGCATACACCCCAATCTTAGTCATTACCGCAAACAAGGCAGCTACTGGTGCAGAGGCCGAGGAGTAGGTAGCCGGCAACCAAAATTGCAAAGGCAAGATTGCAGCTTTTAAGGCAAAAACAATCAATAGCATTAAGCCACCAGCTTTCACCAGCATCAGGTTTTCTGCAGGCAACGCAGCCACTTTAACCGCCATATCAGCAATATTGAGCGTTCCCAAAGCACCATACAACACTGCAAGCGCTAACAAGAAAATGGCGGAACCGGTCAAATTTAAAATCACATAATGCACAGCCGCTCTCGTTTTATTTTTACCCCCAGCGTGGATAAGTAAGGCATAAGAAGCAATGAGCAATACTTCAAAAAATACGAATAAGTTGAATAAATCACCTGTTAGAAAGGCGCCATTTATCCCCATCAACTGAAATTGAAATAATGGATGAAAAAAGGAGCCTTTTTCATCTTCCCCCGCACTGCCATAACAAATTGCGCCCAAGGCTAAAAACGCGGTCAGGCATAACATAATGACACTGACCAAGTCAGCGACCATAATGATACCAAAAGGCGGCTGCCAGTTACCTAACGCATAAAAGGTCACGCCTTCACGTAATACTTGTAATAGCAGCAATACGCATACCGCTAATAGCAAACAGGTTGACAACATGCTGACCACACGACGCCGCCAAGGGGCATAATGTACAGGCGGTAACATGATAATTAAGGCTGTTAAGAAAGGCAGCAGAATCGGCACCACAATCAAATGATTCATTTCTGACGCTCCTTATTGCCATGACGAAGCTCTGGCATACTGCCATCAACATGATCATTGCCTAAATCTGCTCGGGCGCGAATGGCCAAAATGACCAAAAAAGCCGTCATCGCAAAACCAATCACAATGGCAGTTAACACTAAAGCCTGAGGCAAAGGATCGGCATAACTCTCTGAAGTTCCAAGCACGACGGCCCCTTTTAAATTTAAACGGCCAGAGGAGAAGATAAAAAGATTAACAGCATAAGACAGCATGGTTAAGCCCATCACCACCGGAAAAGTTCGGCCACGCAGCATTAAAAAAACACCACAGCTGGTTAAAAAGCCAATACATACCGCAAATAAGGTTTCCATTAACGATGCTCCTTATGTGTTGGCCGATAGGACGTGGTCATTTTTCCTAAACTGGATAAAATCAACAAAGTCGCTCCCACAACAGTAACATAAACACCTAAATCAAATGCTATTGCACTAGCCAGTTCAATTTCCCCGAACACCGGCAAGGTAAAGTAATCGAACCAAGAGGTTAAGAAGGGACGTTCAAAGATCCAGCTGGCAAGCCCAGTCACTAAGGCAATCATCAAACCGATAGCGACCACCCGTTGATACTCAATGTTTAGTCTGGCTTTAACCCAATCTACACCCTGCGAAATATACAGCAGAATAATCGCTACTGCAGTAATTAAGCCGGCAATAAAACCGCCGCCAGGTAAGTTGTGGCCGCGGAAGAAGATAAATACAGAGACCATCAAGGCTAAGGGCAGAATACTCTGCGCCACAGTCGCGAGTAACAAGGGATGACGCTCACGCGCCCAAGGCCGCCCTTCGCCATCACTGCTAGGTTTAAACACAGGAATGCGGGTCAATAATTTGAAGATCCCTAGCGCAGCAATACCCAATACCGCAATTTCCCCTAAGGTATCAAAGCCCCTAAAATCGACTAAAATGACATTGACCACATTGGTGCCACCGCCACCGGTTTTGGCATTGGCGATAAAAAAATCTGAAATCGTAGTAAAGGGGCGAGTCATTAACGCATAACTTAAACTGCCAACAATGATGCCGACTAAGGACGCTAAACCCAAATCACGCACCACTTTAGAGGGTTCAGATTGTTTCGGCGTTTTATGCGGTAAAAAGAACAAGGCTAACATCAGCAAAATCACTGTCACCACTTCAACGCTAAGCTGGGTTAAGGCTAAATCGGGCGCGGAAAAACGGGTAAAAGCAATAGACACCATCAACCCTACTACCGAAATCATTAACAACGCAACGACTCGCTTACGATGCCAAATCACCGTCGCAAAAGCGCTAATGAGCAACATCGCAGCACCCGTAGCATTAACCACATCCACGGGTAATTCCGCTCTGCCACCATAAAGGGTATCCATGTCAATCAACGGCAATCCCGCCAATACCACAAAGGCCGTCAGTAACAGAGCCATATAGCGCTGTAAGGAACCATTATCGATCCAATCATAAACTCTCCCTGCCTGCTGACAAAGCTGCTTCACTGCCCGCTCAAACAGATTTAAGGTATCAATACCCGGTAGAGCATTCTGAAAATCAAATAGCTGTTTACGCTTCACATACATAAAGACGCCGCCACTCAGAGCTACCGCACTCATCAATAGTGGTAAGTTAAAACCATGCCAAATTGACAAACTGTATTCCGGTGTCGGTCCAGCAAGCACAGCAACAGCAGCAGCATTAAGCAAGCCGCCCACTACCATCGCTGGCGCAATACCTACCACCAGACACAGTGCCACTAAAATTTCTACTGGCACCCGCATAAAACGCGGCGGCTCGTGCGGGGTTTTGGTTAAGCCTTTAGGCTGACCATTAAAGAACACGTCATGAATCAGCCTGAGCGAATAGGCCACAGAAAATATGGCGGCAATGGTTGCTAACAACGGAATGATCCAAGAAAGTGCGCCCAGTAAATGCTGCTGCAATGTTTCGGCAAAAAACATTTCTTTAGACAAGAAACCATTTAACAAAGGCACACCCGCCATCGCCGCAGCCGCAACCATCATCAAGGTGGCTGTTATAGGCATAAATTGCCATAACCCATTTAAGCGACGCATATCACGACAGCCAGATTCATGATCAATTATACCGGCAGCCATAAACAGCGACGCTTTAAAGGTGGCATGATTGATAATATGAAATACCCCAGCCACTGCAGCCAATGGCGAATTCAAGCCGAATAACAAGGTAATTAAACCAAGGTGACTGATCGTAGAATAGGCAAGTAAGCCTTTTAAATCATGTTTAAACAAAGCCAAATAGGCACCCACCAACAGGGTGGCTAAACCCGTCAGACTGACTAACAAAAACCACATTTCGGTACCAGATAGCGCCGGATAAAAACGCGCTAATAAAAAGATCCCCGCCTTCACCATTGTCGCCGAATGTAAGTAGGCACTTACCGGCGTTGGCGCGGCCATCGCATTGGGTAACCAAAAATGGAAAGGAAATTGTGCGGATTTAGTAAAACAGCCGAGTAAGAACAACAGTAGCATAACTGGATAAAGCGCATGCTGTTGAATCAACTCTGCGCTTTGCAGTACCACTGATAACTCATAGCTGCCGACCATATTACCTAGCAGAATAAAAGCGGCCAATAAACACAGCCCACCTGCGCCAGTGATGGTGAGCGCCATGCGAGCGCCGCGACGCGCTTCCGATTTATGCCACCAAAAGCTAATCAGTAAAAACGAGCTGATACTGGTTAACTCCCAAAACAACCAGATCTGGAGAATGTTGCCAGATAACACAATCCCCAACATCGCTGTCATAAACAGCATGAGATAAGCATAAAAACGCGGCATCGAATCTTGCTCAGACAGATAATAGCGCGCGTATAAAATGACTAATAAGCCAATAGCCAAGATTAATAAGGCAAACAAATAAGCCAGACCATCCAAGCGAAAATGGATATTTAACCCCAGCAACGGGATCCACTGTGCCTGAAACTGCCACAGCTCTCCTGCAAAGATGCTTTGGGTCGAACTGAGTAAAATGACTAACGCCACTAAAGGCGCAACTGCGGTCATCAGCGCACACGCATTGCGGGAATGCTTTGCCATCAATAATGGCATCAAAGTACCCAGCATAGGTAATAGTGCTATCCACAACACATTCATAGGGAAATCGCTTCCTTTAATTTAAGGCTGATATTGAACATAGTGTATCTAGAATAAGGCGGGTAACTTTTTTTCTTTGAGAGTATTTATACCTGTAGCAACTTAAAAAGTCTATTAATAACAGCGCTGAGGGGAAAGAGGAATAAGGGGAGTAATGGTCACTCTACAGAGAGAGTGACCAGCGTGTACTATTGTTGTTGCTGTAACAGGTTTAAAATAAACGCATACTCTTGCGCCGTTTCACCTAAACGTGCAAAGCGCCCAGATTTACCACCATGACCGGCTTCCATATTCGTCCGGAACAGTAAGGTATTATTATCGGTTTTCAGTTCACGTAATCTGGCCACCCATTTTGCGGGTTCAAAGTATTGCACCTGAGAATCATGTAAACCGGTTGTCACCAACATGGCTGGATAAGCTTGTGCTTTCACCTGATCATAAGGTGAATACGACAACATATAATCGTAGAACACCTCTTCTTTCGGATTGCCCCACTCGTCAAACTCATTGGTGGTCAGAGGGATACTCTCGTCTAACATCGTTGTAACGACATCCACAAAAGGCACATGTGCGACTAAACCCAGATATTTTTCTGGCGCCATATTCGCTACCGCACCCATTAATAAACCACCAGCACTGCCTCCCATACCAAATACCTTATCTTTAGAGGCGTATTTCTCAGCCACTAAATAGTCCGTCACGGCAATAAAATCAGTAAAGGTATTCTTTTTATTTAACAGCTTGCCATCTTCGTACCATTGGCGTCCCATTTCCTGACCACCACGAATATGCGCGATGGCATACACAAAACCCCGATCGACTAGGGATAATACTGAAGAGCGGAATGAAGGATCCATGGAAGCACCATAAGAACCATAAGCATATTGGTAAAGCGGTGCCGTACCATCGCGTTTAAAGCCTTTGCGGTATAACAGCGACACGGGCACTTTTACATTCTCTGCCACAGGCACCCATACTCGCTCAGTCACATAATTCGCTTTATCAAAACCGCCTAACACTTCCTGCTGTTTTAATAATTGTTTTTCACCTGTTTGCATATTCAGCTGATATACACTGGCTGGTGTGGTTAACGAGGTGTAGGTATAACGCAACCACGGCGTATTTTGCTCGGCATTCATTTCAAAACCGGTCACATAAGCGGCTTCATCCGAGCTGATATAAAAGGCTTTAGCCGGATCGGACCAAGGCATTACCCGAATCTTTCTTAACCCCTCACTGCGTTCACTGATCGCTAAATAATCATTAAACAGGGCAAAATCTTGAATAAATACCGATTCATCATGCGCTAGCAA